>JAWLGW010000436.1:0-5996 GCA_041690735.1 Planctomycetota bacterium | reverse complement strand
GCGGCCGGCGGTTGCGAGGCGCCGGGCCGGTGGGTGATCGACGCCAGGGGCATGCTGGCGACGCCGCGCCTGCCCCGCTGGTTCGACCCCGCGGCCTGCGCGATCCCCTGGAAGCACACCCGCGACCTGCGCGCAGAGGACCTGGCGGCGGCGCGCCGGCCGCTGTTCGTGGGCGGCGGCACCTCGGCAGTCGAGGCCCTGGAGGGGTGGCTGGAGCGCCGGGGCGACGCGACGCCCGCCTGGGTGTCGCTGCGCTCGCGCCCCCGGGCGGTGCCGCACCACCTGCTGGGGCTCGACGTCCACCACCTGGCCGCGCCCTTCGAGCGGGTGCCGTCCTGGCCGCGCCCGATCCGGGCCCTGGCCGGGCGCCTGCTGCCGCGCGAGCCGACGATCGGGCGCGGGCTGCTGCGGGCGCTGCGCCGCCGCGACGCCTTGCGGGTGGCGCCGGTGGTCGAGGTGGCGGGCGAGCGGGTGGTGCTCGCCGACGGGGCGACCCTTCAGCCCGACCTGCTGGTGCTGGGGACCGGCTACCTGCACCGCGCCGACCACCTGGGCGACCTCGTGGCGCGGGACGTCAGCGGCACGCCGCTGCTGCGCGCCTGCGAGAGCCGCCGGGCGCCGGGGCTGTTCCTGCTGGGGGTCCGGTTGGGGCGGACCTTCGCCTCGCCCTTCCTGCGCGGGATCGCCCAGGACGCGCCGCGCGTGGCCGGGCGGGTCGCCCGGGAGCAGGCGCGGTGAGGGCCGCCCGCGTCACCGCCTTCGGCGGGGCCGACCGGCTGGAGCTGTTCGAGGGGCCGACCCCCGAGCCTGGCCCGGGGGAGGTGCGCCTGCGCGTTCGGGCCGCAGCGCTCAACGTGGCCGACCTCCTCCAGCGGGAGGGGCGCTACCTCGGGGGCCCGCGGCCGCCCTTCGTCCCGGGGCTCGAGGCGGCGGGGGAGGTCGAGGCGCTGGGGCCGGGGGTCACCTCGCTCGCGGTCGGGCAGCGGGTCACCGCCCTGACGCGAGGCGGGCTGCTGGCGAGCGCCGCCTGCCTGCCGGCCAAGGCCTGCCACCCCACGGCGCCGGGGCTGAGCGACGTCGAGGCCGCCGCGCTGCCCGTCGCCTCGCTCACGGCCGCCCTCGCCCTGGTGGAGGTGGCGCGGGCCCGCCCGGGGGAGCGGCTGCTGGTGCACGCGGCCGCGGGCGGGGTGGGCAGCGCGGCGGTGCAAGTCGGCCGGGCGCTCGACCTCGAGGTGATCGCGGCGGCCTCGACCGCGGCCAAGCGGGAGCGCGCGCTCGCCCTGGGCGCGCAGCAGGCGCTCGCCTACGAGCAGGTGAGCGACGCGCTGCGGGCGCCGGGCGCGCGCCCGGACCTGGTCCTGGACGGAGCGGGCGGAGCGCCGCTGCAGCGCGCCCTGCGCGTGCTGGCGCCGCTCGGCCGGGCGGTGGTGCTGGGCTGGTGGACGCCTGAGCCGCCGCCGCTCGACACGACCCGCCTCACCTACCGCAGCCAGGGGGTGCTGGGCTGCCACCTCGACGCCTTGCGCGCGCGCCCCGACCTCGCGGCGGCGCTGCAGCGCCGGATCGACGCCTGGGTGGGCGCCGGCGCGCTGCGGCCGGTGGTGGGCGAGGTCCTCCCCCTGGCGCGGGCGGCGGCGGCCTACGCCCGGCTGGAGGACCGCGCCCGGTGGGGCAAGATCGTGATCGACTGCTCGTGAGCGACCGCCTGTCCGCGATCGACGCCTTCTTCGTGGCGCACCAGGAGGCGAGCGGGGTGCCCATGCACCTGGAGGCGGAGGTGACGCTGCAGGGCCCGCTCGACCTCGCCGCGGTCGAGCAGGCGGCGCGCGCGCTGGTGCGCCGCTGGCCTCGCCTGGCCCGCCCGCTGCGCCGCCGAACGCTCGGCCTCGCCTGGTCGGGCCGCGCGCAGGAGGTGGCGTCGGAGGGAGGCGTCGCGGCGCTGCGGGCGTGGCGCGAGGGGCCGATCGACCCCTTCCGCGAGCCGCCGTTCGGGGTGCTGTGGGTGCCGGGCGAGGGCGGGGGCACCCTGGCCCTGCGGGCGCACCACGCCCTCGCCGACGGCGAGGCGTTCCTCGGCCTGGGGCGACGCCTCCTCGACGTCGTGGCGCAGGAGTCCTCGGGCTCCCTGGAAGAGGTGACCGAGCCCCCCGACCCCTACCGGTGGGGCGCCCTGTGGTCGCGCCGTCGCCTCGGCTCCATGACGCGCCACCTCCGCGCCCTCCGGCAGGAGGCGCGCGCCGACGACGCCGCGCGGCTGGCGGTCCGCTCGTGCGGTCCAGGTCCGGTGGAGGTGCACCGACGGGTGCTCGAGGGGGACGCGCACCAGGCGCTGACGGAGCGGGCGCGGGCGGCGGAGACGACGCCCGCCATGTACGTGTGCGCCGCTTGGGTGCGGGCGATCGGCCGCTGGAACCAGCGCCGGCTGCAGGCCCCTGGGGAGCGGGTCACCGTCGAGGTGCCGATCAGCGCCCGGGGCGGCCCCGACCTGCCGCTCGGCAACCGGGTGGCGCCGCTGGTGCTGGTCGGCCGCGCCAGCGACCCGGTGGAGATCCTGGCGCGGGGCCTGCGCGAGCAGCTCCGGCAGGGGATCCGGGCGCGGGCGCACCTGGCGGTGCCCCTGCTGACCGCGCCGGGAGCGCTGCTCCCGTACTCCCTCTACCGCCGGCTCGCCGCTGACGACACCTGGAGCGGCTTCGCCACCACCCACTTCACCTGGATCGACGGGGCCGAGGACCTCGCCGCGCGCCTGGCGGACGGCTCGCAGGGGCGCCTCGCCCTCACCGACCTGCGCCTGCAGACGCCGGTGTGCCTCCACATGGGCGCAGGCCTCCTCGGCCTCAGCGCGCCGGGCGTGACCCGCCTGTTCGTCGCTTACCGCCAGGCTGCCCTGGCCGCCCACGAGGCGGCTCACCTGGTCGACCTCTTCCTGGAGGAGGCGCTGGGGGGATAGCCTCCACTCCTGCTCCGTCTCACACACAGACCGAGCCCCGGATCGCCCCCCCCGACCGAGGTCGGGGGAGGCGCCGGGGCTCAGCCGGACCGGTCGGCAGGCGAACGGAGAGGAAGGGCTGCCCGCCGCTGGCCGCTATGAGTGGCCGTTAGCTCTTAGCTGTTAGCTGTTAGAGCTGTCGCTGGAGAGAGTGAGAACACTCCTCCCGCAGGCGCGGGGACGACTGCCCTTCTGCTAACTGCTAACTGCTAACCGCTAGCCGCTAACTGCTCCTCCCCTACCAGTCGCGCTCGGGCTCCTCACCGCCGAACGGGTCGTAGGTGCCATCGTCCTGGCCCGGGATCTGGTCGCCCTGCTCGTCCTCGAACAGGTCGTCCTCCTGCTCACCGCCCATGGGGCGGTCGCCCGGCTGACGGGGCGCGCTGGCGGGCACGGTGCTGGCGCCGTACGGGTGCTCCACGCGCTTGCCCTGCAGCACCTGCTCGATCGCCTTCTCCAGGTAGTTGGTGCGACCCTCGCGGTCGATCAGCTCGTCGCCGCCGGCCGAGAAGGCGACCTTGCCCTCGTTGTCGAGCACGATCGCGTGGGGGAGCTCATCGATGCCGTACTTGTTGCAGACCTCGGCGTTCTCGTCCAGGAGGACGTCGTACTCGAGCTGCTGAGCCACCTCCTTGGCCTTCTTCTCGAGGTCCTGCTGCCCCTGGCCGCTCTGGTCCTGGCCGCCCTGGCCGTACGTGTCCACGTCCGCGGACCCGCCGAACTCCTCGCCGCCGATCTGACCCTGCAGCTCGACGTCACGCTCCTGGTCCTGCTGCTGGCCCATGCCGCCCATCTGCTGCCCGCTGTGACCCTTGATCTGGTCGCGCGGCACGGCGATCCCGATGAACTTGATGTTCTGGCGACCCTTGACCGACTCCGCCGCCTTCTTGATCGCCTCGTTGGGCTTCATCTGCATGCCCTGACCGAAGCCCTGGTCCTGGCCGAGCCCCTGGTCCTGGCCCATGCCCTGGTCCTGACCGGTGCTCCACGGGTCCTGCTGACCCTGCTCCAGCCCCGACTGACCCTGCTGACCCTGCTGCTGTTGCTGCTGCGAGCTCAGCTCCTCGGGCGAGAAGAAGTGGAGCACGATCGCGTCGTGCTCCTTCTTCTGGATGTGCTCCTCGAGCTTGAAGGTCTGGCCGTCGGTCTTGTCGAGCTCGAAGGTCTCCGCCTTCTCGCCGATCTTGACCTTGTTCTCCTGCTCGAGGTCCTGACCCCAGCCGCCGCCCTGCTGCGCGAGCAAGCTCTGGGTGCCCAGACCAATGGCGACCGCCACGGCGGCGGTCGCGCCGATACCCTTGAGGATGGTTCGCTTCATAGTTCACCTCCTGAGCTGAACCGCCCTACGCTCGAACAAACCTCGTGCCGCAGGCGGCGTGGCCGCGAACGGCGGAGCCTCTCGACTGCGGGCGGAGGCGCTGGGGGGTCGAGCGGTCAGGTGTGGCCGGCCGCGGGCGCGCCCTCATCCCATGACCTGCGGGCGGGCGCCCGCCGCGCGGCCGGACGCGCCGCGCCAAGCCCTTGCCGCGCCAGGGGGAGTGTCCTCCAGAACATCGCACGCGCGTTGCATGGTGGACCGCCGCGAGGCTGGCGCGCGCCGGTCGCGCGGGAGGGAGGAGTCGTGGAGCGAACCGATCCTGCCGTGACCCCCGTCAGCCCCACGGGTGGGCGGTCGAGTCGCGAAGGGGCGCCGCTCACCGACGGACGGCGGCGGATCGCGCTCGAGGGGCTGGAGCCGGTCGTCGACGCAGGACGGTTCGCCGTGAAGCGGGTCGTCGGAGAACCCCTCGACGTGGAGGTCGACCTATTGTGTGACGGCCACGACCTGCTGGGCGGCGTCCTGCGTGTGCGGGCAGAGGGCGCGGACGAGTGGCGCGAGGTCCGCCTCCGCCCCCTGGAGAACGACCGCTGGACCGCCCGCTTCGTGCCGCCCGAGCCCGGCCGCTACCGCTACGCGGTGCAGGCCTGGGTGGACCCCTTCGCCGGCTGGCGGCGCGACCTCGTCAGGCGGGCAGAGGCCGGCCAGGACGTGGAGGTGGAGCTGCTGGTGGGCGCCGTGCTGCTGGAGCGGCACGCCGAGGTCGCAGACGGCCTGGACGCCGACCTCCTGCGCAGCTGGGCCGAGGCGCTGCGGGACGGCCTGGACGCGGAGGCGCGGCTGCTGCTGGCGCTGGACGAGCGCGTGAGCGAGACCGTGGTGCGCTATCCGGAGCGGCGCTTCGCGACCAGCAGCCCCGAGCTCCCGCTCGTGGTCGATCGGGAGCGGGCGCGGTTCAGCGCCTGGTACGAGCTGTTCCCGCGCTCCGCGGGCCCGCCGGGACGCCACGGGACGCTGCGCGACGTCGAGGGGCGCCTCGACGACCTCGCCTGGCTGGGCTTCGACGTGCTGTACCTGCCGCCGATCCACCCGATCGGCGTCACCGCCCGCAAGGGGCCCAACAACACCGAGGCCGGGGAGGCCGAGGACCCGGGGAGCCCCTGGGCGATCGGCGCCGCCGAGGGCGGGCACGACGCGGTCCACCCGGAGCTCGGCACGATCGAGGACGTGCGCCGGCTCGCCGCGGCGGCGCGCCAGCGCGGCATCGACCTGGCCCTCGACATCGCGTTCCAGTGCTCGCCCGATCACCCCTGGGTGGAGGAGCACCCCGGCTGGTTCCGCCACCGCCCCGACGGCTCCATTCGCTACGCCGAGAACCCGCCCAAGCGCTATCAGGACATCTACCCGCTCGACTTCGAGTGCGACGACTGGCGCGGGCTGTGGCGCGCCCTGCGGGACGTGGTGCTGTTCTGGGTGGAGCAGGGGGTGGAGGCGTTCCGGGTCGACAACCCGCACACCAAGCCGTTCGCCTTGTGGGAGTACCTGATCGACGAGGTGAAGCGGCGGCACCCCGGGGTGATCTTCCTCTCGGAGGCGTTCACGCGGCCCAAGGTCATGGCGCGCCTGGCCAAGGTCGGCTTCACCCAGTCCTACACCTACTTCACCTGGCGCAACACGCGCTGGGAGCTC
>JAWLGW010000435.1:0-6002 GCA_041690735.1 Planctomycetota bacterium | reverse complement strand
GGCAGCCACGATCATGAGCGGTCGCGTCGACACCTGTGCGCGCTACCACCCGCCCTCGCAGCGACCGCTCATGATCGTGACCTGCCGTTTAGCGGCGCCGCTCGTAGGGCATGAGGTCGTCGTCGGGGACCGGCGGCAGGGGGCGGAAGGCGTAGGCGCGCTGGAACTCCTTGACGCTGAGCATGACCACGAAGGCGGCGATCAGCACGAAGAACAGGTCCCGGCCCAGGATCCCCAGCAGCCCGAAGCCGACGCCGAACACCACGGCGGTGGCGCTGGCGATGAGCGTGGCGGTGCGCCAGCCCAGCACCGGCCACAGCATGGAGCGGAGCAGGCGGCCCCCGTCCATGGGATAGGCGGGGATCACGTTGAACAGGAACAGGATCAGGTTGATCCCGGCCACCTGATACAGGAACACCTCGTGGAGCTCGGCGCCGCGGGCGCCCAGGGCCAGCTCGAGCGTCTGCTCGAGGGGGAGCGAGGTGCCGATCGCCACGATCCCGATCACACCCAGCCCGAACAGGCCGAAGTTGACCGCGGGCCCCGCGGCGGTGGACACGAACTCTCCCTTGGCGGTCCTGGGGATCCGCATGCGGGTGAAGCCGCCCAGGGGCCACAGCACGATCTCGTGCGCCTCGCCGCCCACGGCGCGGGCGCCGAAGCAGTGGCCCAGCTCGTGCAGGAACACGCTGCCGAACAGGACCCCCATGGAGAGGGCGGCGGCGGCCGTGTCGTGGGCGGTGAGCAAGAAGAAGGCGGCCAGCAGCACGAACAGGAAGTGGAGCTTGACCTCGACCCCCCACACCCGCCCGATACGGAACGACCCGCCCAACACCTGCTGCTCCACGCGTCCTCCTGCGGGGCAGGTATCGTAGCGTCTCGCGCCGGCCCGGTAAGGGGCATACCGGAGCCGCTGGGCCGACACGGCCTGCGGTGCCTCGGCAACAGGGTCTCGACAGCCGTCACACAGCCCTCCGGCCTTAGGAATTCGGGCACTCTACCTACCCCGCTACTCCGACGGCCCCTCAGCCCACCAGGCTCTCGAAGCTCGCCCCCCGGCGGCGCAGCACCTCCTCGCCCGCCAGCACGCCGCGGTAGAAGGCCTCCTCCGACACGGGGATCCCCGACAGATCCGAGTTGGCGACGACGAGCGCGCCTCCTCCGTAGTCCTGGGGGCGCAGGGCGGCGGCCCGCTCGGGGCCCCACAGGAAGCCGGGGACCGGGCGGATCATGGCGTGGCCCCACCGCCAGGCGTCGACGGCGCGCACCTTGCCCGCCAGCGTCGGGTGCGCCCACAGCAGCTCCCCGACCACCTCGCCGACGATCGCGGCGTGGTCCATGTCGAGCAGCGCCCGCCGCTCGGCGTCGGGGTCGGCGCCGGTGAAGGGGCGGTACCAGGTCACCACCGTGGGCTCGCCCCGCGCAGCCGCCTCGCGGTTGGCGACCACGTAGCCCAGCGAGGGGCGCCCGTAGAACACGTTGTCCCAGGCCAGCGGGGAGCCGACGCCGCCGGGCGGCTCGTCCAGGGTCACGTTCGCCACCAGCCAGGGCGCGTAGGTGAAGGCCTCCAGGGCCGGCGGCGGCTCGGGGAGGAGGCGCCGCAGCACGAACTGCGGCCCCGCCCACACCAGGTGCTGGGCGCGATAGCGGGTGAGCTTCCCCCCGCGGTCCACCGCCCAGGCTTCGGAGGGGTCGCCCGGCGCGTCGCCCGGGAGCAGACGGAAGCACAGCCGGCTGGCCTCGATCCGCGCCGGACTCGCGGCGGTCTGCAGCAGGTCGACCAGGCGGCCGTTCCCCTCGGGCCAGCTCAGCACCACCTCGCGGCTGCGGTCGGCGCCGCGCCGGGCGCAGAAGTAGTGCAGCCCCGCCCAGGCGGACGTCGTGTCCAGGGTGCAGCCGTAGTCGTCGCGGCAGGCGTACTCCAGCAGCCAGCGCAGGGCCGGGCGCGTGAGGCCCTCCTGATCCAGCCAGGCGGCGAAGGAGATCCGGTCGAGGGCCAGCAGGTCGGGGTCGCGGCTGGACAGGTCAGCCGGCAGGGCGAAGGCGCGCCGGCCGTCGCTGCCGGGGCGCGCGGCCAGGTCCTCGACCCGGGCCTCGAAGGCCGCCAGCGCCTGGCGGTCGGCCGCCTCACCGCTGCTCGGCGGCGGGAACAGCGCTGCGCCCCACCGGCCGTCCTCGAACAGCCGCTCGTGGGGCGCCCAGCACACGGCCCGGGTGTCCCACTCGATTCGCCCCTGCCGATCGCGGCCGCGGATCAGCCCCACCTCCTCGAGGAAGCGCTCCAGCGCCCGGTGCTCGGGGGTGGGCGCCCTGAGGTAGTGGGCCCCCCAGGGGTAGCGGGAGACCTGGTTCTCACCCCACCGCGCGTTGCCGCCGGGCTGCTGGCCCGCGTCCAGGAGCAGCACGCCCTCGACGCCCTCGCGGCGCAGGCGCCAGGCGCAGGCCAGGCCGGCCACGCCGGCGCCCACCACCAGGACGTCGACCTCGCGGGTCTCGCCTGGCGCGCGGCCGGCGAGGTCCCCCGAGCGCAGCAGGTGGCCGAAGGCCTCGTCCTGCCCGTGGATTCGGCCGCCGACCCCCAGGGCCGCGTCCGCCCGTGAGGTTGGGCGCCCGGCGGGCGGCGGGCAGCCGGTGAGCGGCAGCGACCAGGAGAGCGCCCCCGCCGCCCCCAGCCGGAGCAGGTCGCGGCGCGTCGGGCGCCAGCCGGGGGGAGGAGCGCCGCCCGTTACGGCTTCTCCCACTGGGCCAGCACGCCCTGGGTGCGGAACACCCGCACGGGGCTGCGCACCTCGCTGACCTCCTTGACCACGCCCACCCCGGGGGCGACCCACCGGGTCAGGCGGCCGCGGCTGTCGTCCTCGCCCTGGTAGTCGGTCTGGACCACGAAGGCGTCGAAGGTGCCGGCCGGCGTCTCGACCTGCTCGCGCCGCAGCACCTCGCTGGACTGCTTGCCGTTGTCGGGGCCGGCCTTGCCCTCCCAGGTCCACTTCTGCCCCACCTCGACCTCCTCGGGCAGCACCGGGAGGGCGGGCACGATCAGGAAGTCCTTCACGTTCTCGGCGAAGCCCTGCAGGCGCTTCACGCAGCGCAGGAAGCCCTCCTCCACCACGTAGTAGGAGCGCTGGGCGAGGTCCTGGTCGAGCTTGTACTCCACCACCGAGCTGAGGCGACCGGCCACCTCCAGCGGCTCGGTCACGTACACGTCGAGGCGGTGCTCGCCGGTGTCGCCGCCCTCGGGGAGGGCCTCCTCGGCCCCCTCCACCGGCTTGATCGAGAAGGTCACCTGGTAGATCCACCGTCGCCCCGGCTGAAGGGGGAACGCCTTGACCCCCCGCGCGGGCTCGGCGGCGCGCTCGGTGGGACTCCCGGCGCCGTTCTCGGCGTCGTCCTGAGCCAGGACCGGGCTCGCCGCGAGCGCGAGCGGGAGGACGAGCAGCAACAGGGCGCGGTGCATGGGGGCCTCGTTCACGGGCTCTGGTGGCGAGTCAGGACGGCGTCGGTCTCGATCGTGACCTCGCCGCTCTCCTTCTTGACCCGCATGAACTCCTTGACCAGGCCCAGCCCCGGCGCCAGCCACAGGCGGCGCTCCTGAAGCCGGACCCGCTTGCCGGCCTTGTAGCGGCCGACGGCGACCACCACCAGGCAGTCGAGCATGCCGAAGTTGCGCAGGTGGAGCGGCTCGATCCCTTCGAGCGTCACCGTCCCCTCGGCGGAGCCGTCGGGCAGGGCCCAGCTCCAGCTCGGCTTGGCGTCGCCGACCTTGCGCAGGAGGACCGCCTCCACGGCGGCCAGGTCGAGGAACACCCGCTCGGGGAACCGCTGCCGGGCCGCCTCGTGGGCGCCGTCCTGGCGGAGGGGGTTGAGGATCTTGTCCTCGACCCGGTGGAACCACTCGATCTGCATGAGGCGCCGGTCCGAGCGCGACTCGAGCACCGCGCAGGGGCCGACCCCCTCCACCTCCTCGACCTTGTCGACCCGGGTGGTGTACTCGATCGAGCGGCTCTGCTCCCCCGCCTTGACCCGCAGCCGGTAGGTCCACTGCCGCCCCACCTCGAGGGGGAAATAGTCCGCCGGCGCAGCGCTCTGGGCCCACGCCAGGGGCGCGCCCACGGCCAGCAGCAGGAAGGGCAGGATCGCGACCGGACGCCTCACCACGGCTCCCTCGGGACCTCACGGGTCGGGACGGCGAAGGCGGGGATTCTACTCACTGCCGCCCGCCCCGGAGCTCGCTCGTCGCGGGCTCGCTCGTCGCGGGCTCGCGCCGGGGCGGGAGCTCGGTGGGGGGAGGGAGCTTGGCCTTCCTGGGGTCGACGCGGCCCGGGACGCGCAGGTCACGCGAGGCCTCGGGGCCCCGCCGGCGCACCGCCACCAGCTCGGCCGCGACCGCGAGGGCGATCTCCTCCACCGTCACGGCGCCGATATCGAGGCCGATCGGCGCCCGGACGCGGCTCAGGGCCTCCTCGTCGTAGCCCTTGTCCCGGGCCCGCAGGAGGATCTTGCGGATCTTGGCGAAGCTGCCCACCAGCCCCACGTAGCGGGGACGCGCCTGGCGCAGGGCCCACTCCAGGCACTCCTGGTCGTAGCGGTGGCCGCGGGTGACCACCGCGAAGAAGGCGCCCTCGGGGGCGGAGACCTGCTGGAGCAGGTCCTCGAACTCGCCGAGGTGCAGCGCGCAGCCGGGGAACCGCTCCTCATTGAGGAACCGGGCCCGGTCGTCGAGCACCGTCACCCGGAAGTCGAGGGGCAGGGCCAGGCGGGCCAGGGCGTGCGCGATGTGCCCCGAGCCGCAGATCACCAGGTGTGTGGTCACGATCGGCTCCAGGAAGACCTCCACTCGCCCGCCGCAGATCAGCCCGTGCTCGGGGTCGTCGCTCTCCGACAGGTCGATCGTCAGCGACCTCGGCGTCTCGGTGGCGAGCACCTCGTCGAGCTCGGCGTAGACCTGCCCGTCGACGCACCCGCCGCCGACCGTCCCCACCGTCTGGCCGTCGCGGGTGACGAGCATCTTCGACCCCAGCGCGCCGGGCGAGGAGCCGCGGATCGCGGTGACGGTGGCCAGGACTCCGGGCACCCCCGACTCCCGCAGGCGCTGGATCGCATCGTAGACGGCTTCGTTCCGCACCCCCGGTACTTAGCACAGACTCGCCCGCCCGGGGGGTCCCGGGTCTACGCGGGTCTACTCGAGCGGCTTCATGCCCAGCGCCTCCGCGACCTTCGGCGTGTGGCCCCAGGCGGCGGGGAGCTTGGACGGCGCGTACAACATGAGCTCCTCGCTCCTGGCGACCGGCTGGGCGGCCTGGTCGGTGGTCGCCATGCCCGAGAAGTCCCGCGGCATGACGTACAGCTCGGCCGCGTCGCCGCCGCTCGCGCCGAACGCCAGCTTCAGCCCCCTGCCGCCCGAGAGCCGGGTGTAGCCCGGCGGCGCCTCCACCCCCGAGTCGATCGCCTGCAGCGACCAGGCCGTCCCGGCCAGCCCCGCCTCCAGCTCGCGCCGCCAGGCGTCGACCGGCGCCAGCACCCCCTCGGGGGTCTCGGCCGGCTCCGCCCGCCGGGTGGGCGGCTTCTCCCGCGCAGCCGGCTCCGGCTCGTTGCTGCCGCACCCGATCAGCGCCGCCGCGAGCGCGCCCGTGACGATCGTCGCTCGCCTCATGCTTCCCCTCACCGCCCCCTCCTCGACGTTGACGCCCGCGCCTCGTGCAGTAGGCTCACCCGCCCGTGAGGAAGGGGCCCTGCCCGATGCCCGCGCGTCCGTTCCCGTCCCTGCAGTTCCTGCTCGCGCCGCTCCTCGCGATCGGCTGCGCCTCGCCGCCTGACGCCTGGCGGGCCGGCGCCTTCCGCGCCGATCCCGAGGACGTCCCGGTGGGCGAGCCGCGGTCGGCCGCCGAGGTGGAGGTCTACTATAAAGAGGGGTTCGGACTCTCCCACGAGACCGAGCGCCGCCGTTACTACGCCTGCTCGACGACCACCGTCCTGCGGCAAGGCTTCCTGATCGACGAGGCGCT
>JAWLGW010000434.1:0-6020 GCA_041690735.1 Planctomycetota bacterium | reverse complement strand
GCGAGCGCGAGGTGCTGGTCGAGACGGTGACCGCCGCGGCCGAGGTCGACGCCGAGGCGCCGTTCGAGGTGCGGGTGGTCACCCGCGCCGCCTCGCCCACGCCGGTGGACGTCCTCCTGTGGCAGGACGGCGCCCCGGCGGGCCGGGAGCGCCTCGACCACCCGGCGGGGCTCACGGTGACGCGGTTCACGGTGGCGGCCGACGCCGGGCTGGCGCGCCTGGAGGCGGCGGTGGTCGCCCTCGACCCCGAGGCGGACTCGCTGGCCGGCAACGACGTGGCCCACGCGGCGGTCCGCGTGCGCGGTCGGCCTCGCCTGCTGGTGGTCCCGGGCGAGCGCCCCACCCAGCCGCTCCTGGCGGCGCTGCGCGCGGCGGGGCTCCCGGTGGAGGTGCGCGCACCCCTGGAGCTCCCCACCCAGGCGGCGGCGCTGACGCGCTACGTGGCGGTGGTCCTCGACGACGTGCCCGCCACGGCGCTCAGCTCCTCCCAGCTCACTGCGCTGGAGGCCGCCACGGCCGACCTCGGCGTCGGGCTGGTGGTGGTGGGGGGCCCGCGCGCCTATGGGCCGGGCGAGTACGACGAGACGCCCCTCGCCGACGCCCTGCCGGTGCGGGTCGACCCGCGCGACCCGACCGTCCTCCTCGACGCCGCCCTGGTGCTGGTGCTCGACCGCTCCGGCTCCATGTCGGGCGACAAGATCGCCCTGGCCAAGCAGGGCGCAGTGGCCGCCGCCGGCGCCCTGGGCGACTCGGACGCCGTGGGCGTGGTCGCCTTCGACAGCTCGGCCGAGTGGATCGTGCCCCTCGGCAAGGCGCGAGGCGTGGCCCCGCGCCTGGGGAACCTCGACGCGGGCGGCGGGACCGACATGACGCCCGGGCTGCGCCTGGCGGCCCTCGCCCTCGACCGCTATCCGGCCGCGGTCAAGCACGTGGTGGTGCTCAGCGACGGCCAGGACGTGGCGGCCGAGTGCCACCGGCTGGTGCGCACCCTGCGGGGGAGCGGCGTCACCCTCTCGACCGTGGGGGTGGCGGACGGGGCCCGCAGCGCAGAGCTCCAGCGCCTCTCCGCCGCCGGCGGCGGCCGCCACTACCCGGTCGACGACCCGGCCGACCTGCCGCGGGTGTTCGTGCGCGAGGCCCGGCGCGTAGGGCGGGCGCTGATCGTGGAGCGCGCGACCCCGGTGCGCGTCCACCCCGGCGACCCCCTGGTGAGGGGCCTGGGCGAGGTCCCGCCCGTGGCCGGCTACGTGCGCACCGAGGCCAAGCCGCGGGCGGCGCTGGCGCTCGAGACCGCGGGGGGCGAGCCGCTCCTCGCGTCCTGGCAGTACGGCCTGGGCCGGGTGGTCGCCTTCACCGCCGACGCCGGCCCTCGCTGGACCGCCGGGTGGCTGCAGTGGCCCGGCTACGGCGCCCTGTGGGCCCAGGCCGCTCGCTGGGCGGCGCGCGCGGTGGAGGCGGCGCCCCTCGCGATCAGCGCGACCGCGATCGGCGAGCGCGGGCGCATCACCGTCGACGCGGTGACCGCCGAGGGCGAGCCCCTCGACGCCCTGGCCCTCCAGGCGACGGTCCGCGGCCCCGACCTCGACGCGCCGCCCCGCCGCGTCCGCCTCGCCCCCCGCGGCGCCGGGCGCTACCAGGCGGAGGTCCCCCTCACCGGCGCCGGCACCTACGCGATCGCCCTGCGCGAGGGCGGCGACCGCGAGGGCGTCGGCCGGCCGGTGGGCAGCGCCGGCCTGGTGGTCCCCTACCCGAGCGAGCTGCGCGCCCTGGCCTCGGACTCAGCCGCCCTCGAGGAGCTGGCCCGCGCCGGCGGCGGTCGCCTCGTCGCCCCCTGGGAGCTGCGCGAGGGGCACCTCGACCCCTGGCGCACCGAGGGCCTCTCCCAGCGCCAGGCCGAGGTCGAGGGCTGGCCGTGGGTCCTCGCCCTGGCCCTCGGGGTGCTGCTCCTCGACGTGGCGGCGCGCCGCGTCGACCTGGACTGGGCGAGGCTGTTCGGGGGCGGCCCCGCCGGCGTCCCCCAGCAGGCGGCCAGCGGAGCGACCGCGGTCGCCGCCGCGGCCGCGGCGGTGCCGCCCCAGCCGAGCGCTGTGCCGCCCGAGCGGTTCGACCCCTCGCAGGCGGCGCCCGCGCCGCCCTCCACCCCGAGCCAGGAGGACGCAGCCGGCGCCGTCGGCACCACGGCGCGTCTGCTGGACGCCAAGCGCCGCCGCTCGGGGGGCGCGTGATCCGCGCGCCCTTGGCCGTGCTCCTCGCGGCCGCGCTCCTCGGCTGCGCCTCGCCGCCGCCCTCAGCCCCACCCCAGGAGCCGCCCATGTCCCCCAAGGTGACCCCGTTCCTCATGTTCGAGGGGAAGGCCGAGGAGGCCATGACCTTCTACGTCTCCCTGTTCGACGATGCCCGGGTCGTCTCCGTGGAGCGCTGGCAGGCGGGGGAGCCTGGCGTGGAGGGGGCGATCAAGCACGCCACCTACGAGCTCGCCGGGCAGCAGGTGATGTGCAGCGACAGCCCCCCGGGCCAGCACGACTTCACCTTCACGCCCTCCACCTCGTTGTTCGTCACCTGCGACGGCGAGGCGGAGATCGGCGCCCTGTCCGCCAAGCTCTCCGACGGCGGGCAGGTGCTCATGCCCCTGGACGCGTACGGCTTCAGCCGCAAGTTCGCCTGGGTCGCGGACCGCTTCGGCGTCTCCTGGCAGCTCACGCTCCCGTTCGAGGCGCAGCCTCAGTAGGGCAGCTCAGGGACGCGCCGCTCGACCCGCCGTGAGGAAGTCGCTCGGCTCCTCTCCCAACGAGGGGCGCTTCACACGACCGCGGCCGCGCGACTCCGTCACACCGGCGCCGGGTGGTGCTCCTCGAAGCCCTCGGGCTCGATCTGGATCGTGACGTGGTCGATCCCGAACCGCTCGTGCAGGAGGTCGCGCACGGTGCGGAGCATCTCCTCGCGGTGGCAGGGGAAGCCGACGACCACGTGGCCGGTGAAGGACTCGAGGCCGCTGGTGATCGTCCACAGGTGCAGGTCGTGGACGTCGGTCACCCCGGGCAGGGCGGCGATCGCGGCCCGGATCTCCTCCACGTCGAGGTGGTGGGGCGCCGACTGCATGAGGACCGACACCGTCTCGCGCAGGAGCCGGTAGGCGGAGTGGATCACCAGCACGCCGATGGCGATCGAGGCCACCGGGTCGGCCCACCGCCAGTCGAAGGCCCAGATCAACACGCCCGAGGCGATCGCGCCCACGCTGCCCAGGGCGTCGGAGAGCACGTGCAGCCAGGCGGCGCGCACGTTGAGGTTGTCGTGGTCGCCGCCCAGGATCCACAGGCCCGCCAGGTTCACCAGCAGGCCGCCCGCCGCCACCCCGATCAGCAGCGGCGCCGCGACCTCGGGCGGGTGCTGCAGGCGGGCGACCGCCTCCCAGAAGATGAACAGCGCGATCGCGCCCAGCAGGGCGCCGTTGAGCAGCGCCGCCAGGATCTCCACCCGGTAGTAGCCGAAGGTGCGGCGGGCGGTGGGCGGGCGGACGGCGATCAGGCTGGCGAACAGGGACAGGGCCAGGGCGGCGGCGTCCGAGAACATGTGCCCGGCGTCGGCCAGCAGGGCCAGAGAGCCCGACAGCAGCCCGCCCACCACCTCGGCGGCCATGTAGCCGACCACCAGCAGCAGCGTCAGCAGGAGGCGGCGCCGCTGCTGGGGGCGGCGCGCCAGCGCGGCGGCCCCGCCGTGGGAGTGATCGTGTCCGTGGCCGTGAGCGCCGATCGCGACCTCCTTCTCTAGCGACTGTAACGCGCGGCCCGAGCGGCGTGGTGGAGGAGGGAAGGGCGCCCGGCTAGGCCAGCAACTGCGTCCACAGCGAGACGCGCTTGCCGTCGGTGTTCCCGGTGGCGCCGCACACCCGCACCGTGCCGTGGGCCCGCCTGTAGCGGTAGAGAACCTCCCACACCGGGAAGAAGATCAGCGCCAGGGAGGGCCGGTGCCAGCGGGCCTGCAGCCGGGGGGCTTCCCCTACTTCAGGTAGCGGAAGGCGTAGGAGGCGAAGTCGTCCTCGCCCCAGCGGAACAGGGCCGGGTCGGTCCACTCCAGCCAGGGGTGCAGGTCCACGATCCGGGCCGCGCTTCGCTCAGAGTCGACCACGAGGTCGACGACCAGGTCCTCGAGGGGCCAGGCCGGCGCCAGCTTGGTGCACAGGGCCTGGGCCGCCTCCTCCAGGGCGTCCACCCTGCCGATCAGCCCCTGCAGCTTGGCGCCGGGGTGGCGCTGGCTGAGCCCCACCAGCCGCCGCCCCCGCACGAAGGCGCGCAGCTCCTGCCAGGGCTCCAGCTCCAAGAAGGGGCGCACGGCGATCGCCGGCAGGTAGCCGCACTCCTGCGCCAGGCACAGGTCGTCGAAGGTGCGCGGGCTGCTCTCGAGCACGTGGAGGGCCTCGGTCCCGCCGTCCACCTGCAGGTCGGCGTCGAGCCCGGGCTCGCTGTCGATCGGCGCCCGGAAGCCGGTGCGGACGAAGGCGGCGCTGACGGGCGAGCGCTCCTGCGCCCACCGCACCAGCTCCTCGAGCCCCTCGGTCAAGGGGTCGTACAGGGGAGACTCGGGCGGCGGCTGCCCGGTGTGCGAGCGCCAGTGCGCCTCCACCAGGAGGTCGCGCTCGCCGGCGTCCAGGCGATACAGCCGGGTGGGGACCGTCGCCTCCTCCAGGCGCTCCAGCCACGACTCGATGCACGTGGCGCGCAGGAGCGGGAAGTGACGCATCCAGCGGCGCACGTACTCGTTGGTCCGGCTGTCGACGTCGTCGGTCCAGGCCAGGGCGGCGGTGGTCATACCCTGGCTATAGCAGGCAGGGAGGACACGCGCGAGGGACCGAGGCGCGGGCGAGGTGCGCTCGAGCCTCCGGGTCACCGGCCGAAGGCCAGCCGGCGCACCTCGTCCCCCCCGCGGACCTCGAGCAGGCGAGGACCCACCCAGGCGAGCTCGACCGGCGACCCCGGCGGCAGGTCGGCGGCGGCCAGGCGGTAGACCTCCTCGCCCGAGCGGGTGTCGCGCACCACGAGGTCGACGCCCAGGCTGGGGGCGGGCCACTCGGCCAGCAGCGCCCGGTCGGGGGAGGGCGACAGGCCGCAGGCGTCCCCTCCGAGCAGGCGGCGGCCCGCGCGGTCGAGGACCTGCCAGCAGCGCACGCCGGGCCCGGCGCCCCACTGGTGGAGGAGGGTCCCGTGGGGCGTCCAGGCGAGCTCGCCCCCGAACCCGGGCGCGAAGCGCGCCACCCGCGTCAGGTCCGCCGCCCGGTAGATCGACACCTGCCGGGGCGGCCGGGCCATGTGCCACACCACCAGCCAGGCTCCGTCGGGCGAGGCGCGGTAGTCGTACACGTGCTGCGGCGAGGTGAAGCGGGTGACGTTCTCGACGCAGCCGCGGTCGCGGCGGAGCAGCACGTCGCGCCGCCCGGGGGCGGTCTCGGCGAGCGACAGCTCGAGGGCGGCGGGGCGCTCGGCCTCGGGGCTCCGGGCCGCGGCCCACGGCGTCGGCCCGCCGGCCAGCCCCCCCGCCAGCAGCGCGCCCGCCACCCATGGACCCCAGTTGCGCATGACCCCTCTTCGGCAGCGCGCCCCGCCTCGCTCCAGCGGGCGCGAGCGCCCCCCCCGAAAACGGCAGTCCTCCGCGCTACCATGAGCCGCCGCGGAGCTCGCGGAGGAGGGGCCTTGGAGCGGGGGGCATGGATCGGGGGGCGCTATCGGCTCGGGGCGCCGGCGGGCGAGGGGGCCTACTGCGTCCACGACGAGCTGCTGGGGGGCGAGCGCCTGCTGCGCCTGCTGCCTGCCGAGGGCCTCCGCCCCGCCGGCGCCGACCACCCGGGCCTGTCGGGGCGGCTGCGCCACCCGCACCTCGAGCGGGTCCACGGCTGCGCCCGCCTCGAGTCGGGGCCGCCCGAGGCGGTCGGGCGGTGGGCGCTGATCACGGCCCCACGCGCCGCCCCCACCCTCGCCGAGCAGGCCCGCGGCGCGCGGCTCGACGGCGTCCTGCTGGCGCGGGCGGCC
>JAWLGW010000433.1:0-6036 GCA_041690735.1 Planctomycetota bacterium | reverse complement strand
AGGCAGCCGCGCGGCGGTACTCCTGGGGCAGGGAGCTCGGCTGGAGCTCCCGGGTGGTCTCCGCCAGCACCGCCTCCCGCACCGCGTTCTGCAGCTCTCGCACGTTCCCGGGCCAGGGCTGCGCCCGCAGGAGCTCGGCGGTGCGGGGGGCGATCGAGAGGGGCGCTCGACCCAGCTCGCGACAGAACTGCTCCACGAAGTGCTCGGCCAGCAGCGGCACGTCGGCCGGCCGCTCCGAGAGGGGCGGGATGCGCACCGCCGCGGCGCGGAGCCGGTGGTACAGGTCGGCCCGGAAGCGCCCGGCCTCGACCTCCTCGCGCAGGTCGCGGTTCGTCGCGACCACCAGCCGTGCGCGCAGCGGGGTCGGCTGCGCCTCGCCGACCACGAAGAACTCCCGCTCCTGCAGGACGCGCAGCAGCTGGGCCTGCAGGTCCAGGGGGAGCTCCCCGATCTCGTCCAGGAACAGGGTGCCCTGGGCCGCCGCCTGGAGGAAGCCGTCCCGCGCCCGGTCGGCGCCCGAGAAGGCGCCGGCGACGTGGCCGAACAGCTGGCTGGCGAACAGGGCGTGGGGGATCGCCGCCGCGTTGACGCCCAGGAACGGACCGTCCCGGCGGTCGCTGATCGCGTGGACCGCCCGGGCGATCAGCTCCTTGCCGGTGCCGCTGGGGCCGCTGATCACCACCGACAGGTCGGTGGGGGCGATCCGCTCCACGTGCCGGAACAGGGCCGCGACCGCCGGGGTGGCCGTCAGGAAGGGCGCGAAGGCGTGGGGGTGCTCGAGCTCGAGGCAGGGGCAGTCCCGGCCGCGGTCCAGCGCGCGCCGGATCACCTCGACCAGCCGCTCCTCGACCCGCGGGCGCCCCTTGACCAGGTACTCGCAGGCCCCCAGCTGGACCGCCTCCACCACCCGGCTGATCTCGGTCTCGGCGGTGAGCACCACGCACTCGGCCTCGGGCTGGGCCTCCTTGAGGGCCTTGAGGACCTCCAGCCCGTGCAGCCGCGGCATGAGCAGGTCGAGGACCACCACGTCCCAAGCATCGGCGCGCACCCGCTCCAGCGCCTGGAGCGGGTCGGGTTCGGTGGCGACGCTGTGGACCCCCTCCCGGTGGAGGAGCTCCTGAAGCACCGCCAGCAGCGCGGGCTCGTCGTCGACGAGGAGGACGGACATGGCTACCTGGTTGGACGCCGATACGGTGCCCTGCGGAGGACGGAGGGGCAAGGGACGGGGTACGGGAATCCCCGGGGCGCACACAACCGTCGAGCGGACAGCCCGTGCAGTAGCATGCCGCCCCATGACTCCGCCCTCGGATGTCGACGCCGGCCAGGACCTCCCCGGCCACCCGCTCCCCTCCGGTCTGCGCCGGGGCGCGACCGCGGCCCTGGGGCCGCTCCTGGCGATCGTGCTCACCGAGCTCCGTCTGGGCGCCGACGGCTATCCGCCGGCGCTCGATGAGCGCCTCTCGCTCCTGGCGGTGGTCGTGGCCGCGGCCTACAGCCTGAGCGCGGCGCTGGAGGCCGTCTCTCCCCGGGCCGGTCGACGCCTGCAGGAGGGGGCCATCCTGGCGTTCTGGCTGCTGGCGGCGCCGGCGCTCGTCCACCGGCCGGCCCTGGCGCTGGGGCTGTTCTTGCTGGGAGGCGGCGCCATCGCCTGGACCCGCCTGGAGCGCCTGCTCCGCCCCGGCGCCCTCGGCGGCGGCGCCGCGCGCCGGAGCGAGCGCGAGGCGGCGGGGGTGGTGCAGGGCGCCGCCGTGGCCGGCATCGCGGGCTGGGTGCTGGCCGCGCCCGGCGAGCTGGCGGGGGCGCCCCTGGCCTGGGGCGGCGCCTTCACCGCCTTGGGGATCCCTCTGCTCCTCGGCGTCGCCTGGGCCTGGACGACCCGGAGGGCGCGGCGGGCGCGCTGGCGCAGCCTGAGCGGCGTCGCGCTGCTGGCCGTGGGCTGCGCCGTGGTGCTGGCCCCGCTCCGGCTGGCGTGGGCGACCGTCCCGCTGGTGGTGGCGGTCGGCGTCCACGCGATCACCGCCTGGCGGCAGCGCCACGCGATCCCCTGGGAGGTCGAGAGCTGGTACGAGCCGCTGCTCCACGAGCCGGCGCGCCTCCTGGTCAGCACCTTCGCCGCCTGCGGGCTCCTGGGCGGCTTCGTCCTCTCGCTGCCGGTCTGCACCACCCGACCCATCTCCTCGCTGGACGCCTTCTTCACCTCCTTCAGCGCCACCTGCGTCACCGGGCTGGCCGTGCTGGACACGCCCAACGACTTCAGCGGGCTCGGTCAGGGCGTGATCCTGGCCCTGATCCAGGTGGGCGGGCTGGGGATCATGACCTTCTCCACCGCAGCCCTGGTGCTGTTCGGGCGGCGGCTCAGTCTGCGCCACGAGGCCACGGTGTCGCGCCTGCTGAGCAACGAGGACCGCTCCAACCTGGAGGCAGCGGTGCGGCAGGTCCTCGCGATCACGCTGGTCAGTGAGGCGGTGGGCGCCCTGATCCTGACGTCCCTGTTCGCCGCCCAGGGAGACAGCGCGTCGACCGCCGTGTGGCGGGGCGTGTTCACCGCCGTGTCCGCCTTCTGCAACGCCGGCTTCGCGCTGCAGTCGGCCAGCCTGATCCGGTACCAGAGCTCTGCGGCCATCCTGCACGTGGTCGCGGTGCTCATCATCATCGGCGGGCTCGGGCCCGTGACGATCGCCGCGCTGCCCCGCCTGCTGCGACGGCGCCGCGCCGGGCCGAACGTCACGCTGATCCTGGCGGTGAGCGGGGCGCTGCTGCTGCTGCCGGCGGCGTTCATCGCCGTGGCCGAGTGGTACCACGGCCTGGGGCCCCTGCCGGGGGTCGCGGACAAGCTGCACAACGCCTGGTTCCAGTCGGTGACGCTGCGCACCGCCGGCTTCAACTCGGTCGAGCTCGCCGCGCTGCGGCCGGCCACCGTGACCGTAATGATGCTGATCATGTTCGTGGGCGGCAGCCCCGGCTCCACCGCGGGCGGGATCAAGACCGTCACGGCCGCGCTGGTGCTCCTCGCCGTGTGGGCGGCCGTGCGCGGGCGGGACCACGTGCAGGTGCTCGGGGTGCGGGTGACGCAGGGCTCGATCTACAACGCCCTGGCGGTGGTGGTCATGGGTGCGCTGTCGGTCGTCGCCGCCCTGTGCGCCCTTCAGCTCACCCAGGCGATCGAGCTCGGCCCCGCCCTGTTCGAGGTCGTCTCCGCCCTCGGCACCGTCGGCCTGTCGCTGGGCGCGACGACCGAGCTCGACAGCGTGGGCAAGGTCATCATCATGATCTGCATGTTCGCCGGTCGTGTGGGACCGGTGACCCTGTTCGTGTTCCTCGCCCAGCGCGAGGAGCGCGGCCTGCCCTGGCTGCGGCCCGAGCAGGACCTGGCCGTCGGCTGAGAGGTCGCGACGTGAGTCGAAAGCAAGTGCTGGTCATCGGCCTGGGTCAGTTCGGTCTGGCGCTGGCGCGCTCCCTCGCCAGCAGCGAGGTGGACGTGCTGGCGATCGACGTGGATCCGGCGCGGGTGCAGGCCGTCAGCGCCTCGGTGTCGGAGGCCGCCTGCTTCGACGCCATGGACGAGGAGGCCCTGGCCCGCACCGCTCCCGCGACGCGCGACACGTGCGTGTGCGCGATCGGCGACGAGGCGCGGGAGGCGGCGATCATGGTCACCGCGCTCCTCCGTCAGCTGGGAGCGCAGCACGTGATCGCGCGCGCCTCCGACGACCTCCTGGAGCGGATCTTGCGCCTGGTAGGCGCGCACGAGGTGGTGAACCCCGAGCGCGACTTCGGCGCCCGCCTGGCGCGTCGCCTGGTCCACGAGGGGATCCTGGAGGAGGTGCCGCTGGGCGAGGACCTCGTGATGAGCGAGCTGGAGGTGCCCGCCGCCTTCGTGGGCCACCACCTGGTGGACCTCGAGCTGCCGCGTCGGTTCGAGCTCACGGTGCTGGGGATCCGCCGCGAGGTGGAGGGAGCGCGCAGCCGGATCGAGCGCCCCGACCCCCGCGCCGAGCTGCGGGAGAGCGACATCCTGGTCGTGGTCGGCCCGCCCGGCGCCAGCACCCGGCTCATGGAGCGGCTCGGCTCGTGAGGGTGCGCGCCGAGCTGGGGCTCGCGATCGGCGCGCTCCTCGCCGTGCAGGTCCTCACCTCGTTCGGGGCGATCGCGCTGCTGTCTCGCATGAGCCCGGCCATCGCCCAGATCGTCGAGGAGAACCTGTACTCGATCGACGCGGTGGAGGAGATGCTCGCCGCGCTCGCCCTGGCGCAGGTCGACGCCGCCGAGGCGGGGCGCAGCTTCGCTGGCGCCCTGGAGCGGGCCCGCTCCAACATCACGGAGGACGAGGAGGGGCCGGCCCTGGAGATGATCGAGCGCCATTACGAGGCGGCGCTGAGCGGCGACGCCGAGGCGCGCGGACGCACGGTCGCGGGTCTGCGGGAGCTGGCGCGGATCAACTACGCTTCCACCTGGCATGCCGACCAGCGCGCCCAGCGGCTGGGGACCGCCGGCGCCTGGGCGGCGGTGCTGCTGGGCGCCATGGGCTTCGTCCTCAGCGGCGTGGCGATCGGCCGGCTGGTACGGCGCGTGGTCCGGCCCCTCGCCGACCTGCGGGACACGGTGTCCGCCTTCCGGGGAGGCGACCCGCATCGGCGCTGCCGCCGCCCCGATGCGCCCGTCGAGTTCCAGGAGGTGGCCGAGACGCTCGACGACCTGCTCGACGCCCACCACGCGCGCGAGCGGCGCGACGAGGCCGGAGACCGCGGCGACGCGGGCGCGCTCGACGCGCTCGAGCGTAGGGCGCTGCTCCTGCTGCTGGGCGAGCGCGGGCGGCCGACTCTGCTGGTCGACGCTGGCGGGCGCGTGCGCGCGGCGAACCCGGAGGGGCTGTCGCGGCTGGACGGCTCCGAGGAGGGGGCGCTGTTGCGGGCGCGCCTCGAGGCCCGGGCGCGGGGCGAGAGCCCGGAGGACGACGACCTGCTGTGCACCCCGCTCGAGGGCGGCACGCTGTGCACCGTCGCGCGGGACCCGGAGGTGGGACCGGCGGGTGGGCCGAGCGACGGCTGAATCGGGTGCAGCTGAGCTGAGTGACACACCTTCGTGACGGGTCGTCCTCGCCGCCGCTGCTGCGTTGCTCGTCGGGCACGTAGCGCTGGTGCGCTGTCCCTCCGAGCGCCTTACCAGCGACGGCGATGCCTGCGCGAAGCGACGCAGTCATCTCCTGACGCCTGCTTAGCGCTCCAGCCGGGAGCGGAAGGCGGCCTCCAGCACCGCCGACCAGGCCGCCGCGCCGGTGGGCTCGCCTGCCGCAACCGGGTTCGCCGCGGCCAGGGCGGCGTCGAGGTCGGGGCGGGGGTCGTCGCCGAAGGCGAGGGCGTGGCGGGCGCGGAGGAGGAGCGCCCGCGCCTGGCGCAGGCGCGGCGAGGGCCCCGCCTCGCCCCTCGGCTCGCCCCTCGGCTCGCCCCTCGTCTCGCCCCTCGTCTCGCCCAGGGCGCGCAGGGTGAGGTCGACCCAGGCCGCCTCCAGGTCGGCCGGCCGCCGCGCCGGGCCGTAGTGGTCGACGGCGGCGTGGGGGAGCGGCGCGGCGCGGGCCGCGCCGGCGAGGGCGGACAGCGCCTCGCGCCGGACGTCGTCGGGCAGGTCGGGACCGGCGGCCTCCAGCCGGGCGCGCGCCGCCAGGAGCAGCCCCGGCGCGCCGCACGGCTCGGCGGCGACGGCGCGGTCCGCCGCCTCCTGCGCCTCCGGCAGGTCGCCCCGGTCGAGGTGCGCCTCGCCGAGCGCCAGCCACGCCTCGGCGTCGCCCCGCTGGACCTCGAGCGCCCGGCGCAAGCTGGGGCGCGGGTCGTCGCCCAGTCGACGCGACGCGTGGGCGTGCAGCTTCCACACCTCGGCCAGGTCGGGCTCGTCGGCCAGGAGCTCCTCGCAGGCCGCCCGGCAGCCGGCGGCGTCGCCGTCGGCGAGCCGGAGCACCGCCTGGCCGAACGCGACCCGCCAGCCGCTGGCGGCGGGCTCCAGGCGCTCGGCCTCCAGCAGCGCCGCCTGCGCCTGCCCCAGGTA
>JAWLGW010000432.1:0-6048 GCA_041690735.1 Planctomycetota bacterium | reverse complement strand
GTCGCCGCCCGGCGGCGCAGGGCGTCGCCCGCCGGCAGGAAGGGGTGGAGCGCCCCGGGCCCGCGCGGGGCCGGGGCGTCGCCCGCCCCGGGGGCGCCGCCGCAGGCGAACACCGTGCACCGCCCATGCTCGGCGAAGCAGGCCTGGTGGTGAGGCGTGCCGCACCGCTCACAGCCCACCACCGGCTCGGCCGCGGAGGGCCCGAGGTCGAGGTCGGCGAAGCAGTAGGGGCAGCGGTCGGGCGCGCGCACGGCGCGCATCTTCGCAGCTCCGCCGCTATCCTGAGGGCGGAGCAGCGCGAATGAACGAGCTGGACCGTACGGTCGGACGGCTCCTCTTGCAGCGAGGACTGGCGACCCCCGAGGCGCTCAAGCGTTGCGCCGCGGTCGTGGTCGAGCGTCGCGCCGCCGGCGCGCGGGCCGAGGTGCTGGGCGTCCTGATCGAAATGGGCGTCCTCCGCCGCGAGGACGCCGAGCGGGTGTGGAACGAGGTGCGCGGCTCCGCCTCCACCGCGATCGGCGTCCCGGCGGTCCAGCCGCCGGCGCCGCTGCCCGCCCCGGGCCCGCTGCCGACGCCCGCTCCCCTGCCGCAGGCGCCTCCGCTGCCTCAGCCGCCGCCCCTGCTGCAGCCCGACTCGGAGCCGTTCGACCCCACCGGCGCCTTCGACGGCCTGGGCGCTCCCCCCGCCGCCGACGTGCTCGGGTTCGGCCCCTCGCCCTTCGAGGCGCCCGAGCCCTTCGTGCCGCCGGTCTCGCCGGAGGCGGCCACGGTGAGGGGCGACCTGCGGTCCCTGGGCGCGGGGCCCCCGCCCGCGTCCCCCGTCCCGCCCTTCGCCCCGCCGCCGAGCGCGGCGCCGCCCGCCTCGCCACCCCCCCAGCAGGAGCCGGCCCCCGCGGCTGCCCCCGTGGAGAAGGCGGGCTCCGGCCGCGCCCGGCGTCCGCGCTCCGCGCGCCTGGCGCGCAAGCCGGTCTCCGAGCGGGTGGGGCGCCCCACCTCGATCGGGCGCGCCCCGCTGATCGTGGGCGGCGCGGCGCTGGTGTCGGTGGCGCTGTTCCTGGGGGTCGGCCTGGTGGTCGCGTCCAAGGACCCCCCGCCGAGGACCGCCTCGGACCGCAAGAGCCCCGGCGATCCCCCCAGGCCGGCCGACGACACGCCGCCCACGACGCCCGGCGAGCGCCCGGTGCCCCCGCCGCTCCACCGCGAGGACCCGACCCTCGAGGCGGATCGGGTGGCCGAGAACCTGCTCAGCAAGGCCTCCGACCTGGCCTGGGAGCAGGAGGACTACGACCAGTCGATCGCGCTGCTGGAGGGCTTCCCCGATCACCTGCGCGGCGCGCCGGTCTACGCCGAGGTCCAGCGCAAGCTGCAGGACTACCGCCGCTACGCCGGCCTGCGCCGCGAGCTCGACGAGGCGCTGGCCGAGGGGCGCAGCTCGGGCAGGCTCAAGATGCAGATCGCGCGGATCGAGGGGAACAAGCTGCAGGAGGAGCTGTACCGCCTCCCCTGCGTGGACCGCTTCCGCGAGCAGGCCCGCCGCCTCCTCGGCGACGTGGAGTACGACCGGATCGCCCTCGAGGCGACGGGGTTCGACGAGGTGGGCGACTGAACCGCCGCAGTAGACCGGTCGGGACCACGCACTGCCAGCCGTCGTAGAAGTAGAGGATCGTGTCGAAGCTCGACGGCTCAGGCCTCGTGCTGGCGTGCCGCCGTGTCCTGCCGCGGCGGGGCCGGCGCGCGCCGCCCCCCGAGCCTGCGCTCCCTGGCTACGCTAGAGGGACAGGGAGGCCCTCGTGAAGCCCACCGCTGCCGGCCTGCACGTGAAGACTCGTGACCGGGTGAAGGTGCTCGACGCCACCCGCACGGCCCTCGCCGCCGACGGGCTGGAGTGGGCAGGGGGCGAGGACGCGCCCGAGGACGCGGTCCGGTTGCTGCTCATGCCCGCGCGCGGCCCCTGGACCACGCTCTACCTGGAGCAGTTCGACCTGGCCCCCGCGCTGGCGGGGCGGATCGCCCTGCAGGTCCAGGCCCCGGTCCTCGCCGTGGGCCATCACGAGGAGATGGCGTTCTTCTACCTGGCCTACGGCCCCGACGGCGAGGAGGTGGACGCGTACCACTCCTGCCCCGACTACGCCAAGGAGATGGACGAGGACGACGCCAGCGAGGCCGAGCTCGAGGCGACTCGGGGCGACCCTGAGATCCTGGCCACCCTCACCGGCGCCAAGGACGCGGCGGCCCTGGGCGCCCTGCTGAACAAGGCCCGGATCGAGCGCCTGCGCGACTACGACAGCTACGGCCAGAGCGTGGACGCCGGCCAGGCCCTGCGCGACTTCGCCAAGCTCCTCGGCCTCCCCGACCTCGCCGAGGGGTTCGACGACCACTGGGGGATCGACGAGGACGACGGCGCCGACGGCGTCCGCTACCTCGCCTACGCCGCCCCCGCCGACCCCACCCGCCTCGAGCGCCTGTACGGCCGCCTGCGCGACCGGTGGCTCAAGCGCGGCGAGGCGAAGGAGACGGCGGCCGAGCCGGCCGACGAGGAGCAGTCCGAGGCCTGACGACGAGTCAGGCGCGGCGCGCGCGCCGCGGGAGGTGGGGGGCTCGACCCTCACCGCTCCCGGCGTGGAGCCGCCTCGTTGGCCCCCACGGCGTCGAGCTCGGAGCGGACGGCGGCGAGGGCCAGGGCCCGCCCCACCGGGTGACACCGACAACGCTCGAGGGCGCGCTCCGCCAGGAGGAGCGCCCGGAAGGAGGTCGTGAGGCGCTGTCGCCCCGAGAGTTCACGCTTCGCCACGGCTCTGCTCCTCGCCGCGCCTCCACCCCGGAGTCCTCGCGCGGACCAAGACAATGCCGCGCAGGGCGCGTGCCGGCCGCCGCGCAGGGAGAACGCCGGACCTCGCCTGCGGTTAGCAAGCGAGCCCGGGGCCCGCTGACCCCCGGGCGCAGCGCGGCCGCAGGGGTCCACCGACCCCTCCGCCGGGGCTAGCGCCTGGCGACGGCGCGTCGCCAGGCCTGCGCGATCCCGCCCACCCGGGCGTCTTCGGGGAGTGACGAGGAGTCGCTCGCCCGACGCGTCGCCGTGACGTCGACCTCCGCCAGCAAACGACCGTCCGCGCACGCGAACAGGAGCGCCTCCACCGGCTGCCCGGCGCGACCCGGGCTCAGCTCCAGCAGGAGGAGGTCGCGGCGCTGCTCGCGCGCCAGCGCCAGCAGGTCCCTGGGCTCGAGGCCGCCGCCGTCGGCGGGCGCGCCGGGCAGACTCAGAGCCACGACGACCTCGAGCGCGCGCGCCGGCAGGAGCTCCTCGGCGAGCGCGAGCAGCGCCTCGGGGTCGAGGGTGAAGTCGCCGCTCCGCACCGCCGCGACGGCCAAGCGGGCGCCCGCGACGCCGAGCGCGTCGCCGGGGGCGCTCGGGCGCGGCCAGGCCCCGGGCGCGCGGAAGGGGGGCGTTCGCCGCGGCGGCGCGTCGTCCTCCACCGCGCCCGGCTGCTCGCTCCAGAGCGGCAGGGCCGCGTCGCCGGCCTGCCGCTCCTGCTCGACCGGCGCCTCGCCGGCGGCGGGGGCGGCGGCGCAGCCGACGAACAGGGCCAGCAGCGGGAGGGCCGCTGCTGCGCGACGACGGCTCACCGGTCCTCCTCCCGCAGCCAGGCCAGGGCGACGCGCTCGTACAGGTCCGCCCCTCCGCCGAGACTCACGTCGACGGCGACGGCGCTGCGACGCTCGAGCGCCAGCACCACCTGCGGCTCCTCCCCCTCGCGGACGCCGCGCACGTCGAGCAGGTACAGTACGCGCGAATCGGGGTCGGAGCGGACGTCGACCAGCAGCAGCCCCCGCCCCTCGTGGGCCGCCTGCCGGCCCAGGGCGGCGAGGTCGACCTCGGCCTGCCGCGGCGCGCCGAGAGCGAGCACGTGTCGCAGCCCCGCCTCGCCAGCCAGCCCCTCCCTCAGGGCGATCGCCGCCTCGAGGTCGCGGACGACCTCGCCCGCGCGGACGAAAGCCACCGCCAGGTCGACCGGCCGACTCGGAGCGCGGCGCTGCGCGGGCTGCAGGCTGCGCGGGGCTGGCCGAGGCGACGAGAATGCGACCCGCGCCGGCAGCGCCGGCTCGGCCCCTTCTGCGGCCTCCGCGCGCTTGGTGTAGGGATCGGCGGCGGTCGGCTCGGCGTCGGGGGGCGAGCCCTCCGAGGTCTGGTCCCCCTCGTCGGGCGCCGGTGGGGCGGCGGTGGTGACGAATGGATCGCCCTGGGCTCGCCTGGCGCGGTGGGGCGTCTCGCCCGCGTCGCCCTCCTCGATCGCGAGCGGCTCCGCCGGGGGCCGCGCCCCTCCGTCCGCCGCCCGCTCCGAACGGGCGGCGGCGCAGCCGCTCAGGAGGGCCAGGGCGACGAAGCCCAGCGGCCGCCAGGCCGCTCGCCTCACTGCGGGCCTCGGCAGGAGCCGCTGGAGGACGGGGTCCAGCACTCGAGCTCTGCCGGCGGGCTCAGCGCCTCCCCGAACCATCCCCGCCGCGCCAGCCGCGCGGCCAGGATCTCGAGCGCCCCCTGCACGGCGGCGCTCTCTGCGCCCGACTTGCCGAGCCGCGCCGAGTCGACGCGCACCCGGCTCGCCACCTCGAACGCCACCACCTCGCTCTGCGCGACCACCGCCTCCTCGGGCTTGCCCCACCAAGTGCGCCGGCGATGCAGCCGGCTGGAGGCGGTGACGACCACCAGCAGGTCCGCGCCCTGGTGGGCCGCGCTGGCCAGCGCGCCCTCGAGGTCGTACCGGCGGGAGATCCCCAGGGCCTCCACGCGCGGCCGGCGGGTGTAGCCCCACCAAGCCCAGCCCAGGGTGCCCGTCATGTATTCGAGAGGCGGTCGGAGGGCGCCACCGGTGGCCAGCGTCTCGCGGCGCGGCGGACCGCCCGACCGCGCGGTCCACCGCTCGCGGCGCGGCTCCATGGCGATCACCGCCACTCGCAAGGGGCGTCCGTGAAAGGAGCGCTCCAGGGCGAGGTGCGCCTCCTGATCCCCCTCCAGGCGCGGCTCGGGCGCCGGGTCTCCCGGGACGAACTCCGGCCACTCCGCCTCCGGCCCGTCGCCGGGCAGGTCCACCGGGCCCTCGTCGCCCGGCCGGTAGGGGCGGGCGAGGTGCTCCTCCGCGTCCCGTCCGGGGGCAACGGATCCGCGCGAGGGGCCCTTGGGTTCGATCCGTGGCCAGGCGAGGTCCTCCTGCACCAGGCGGTCGGCCCCCGTGGGCGGCGCCTCCAGCGGGCCCACGAACGAGGTGGCGCAGCCCGACAGCAGCGCCAGCGGGATCACGATCGATGCGCGCACGGTCACCTCCAAGCCGCCAGGTGGCGGGCCCACAGGGGCGGGTGGGGGGGCAGGCTGGCGGCCTCCTCGGGGGTGAGCCGCTCGCCGTCGGTCCACACCTCGTAGGCAACCAGCGCCGGGCCCATGGCCAGGCGCGGCTGCCGCGTCACCGGGTCGAGGGTCACGAGGTACAGCCGGTCGAGGCGGGGCACCACCCGGTGGAGCACCTTCACCCTGCCGTCCAGCTTGCGGAGCGTGAACAGGTCCTCGGCGCTGGCCACCAGAGCCGGGCCATGCGCCGCCAGCAGGCCGCGGAACCGGCGCAGCTCCTGCGCGGTCTCGGGGGCCGGCGCCCGCCCGTCGAGGACGTCGAGGGTCGCGTCGCGCAGGGCCTCGAGCTGCTTCGCCACATCCAGGAGCCCCCGAGACGCCCGCGCCAGGCGGGGGTCGAGGTCCTGGCGCCCGCGGGTGCCCACCTGCTCGATCGCCGCCGCCAGGCGCTTGGCGGAGAAGCCGAGGTGGGCGTACAGCCGCGGCAGCGGCTCCACCAGGGGCACGGGCCCCTTGGGCGCCACGTCGACCTCGACCTCGAAGCCGACCTCGCTCCCGGCCGGAGGGGCGTTGAGCCCGGCCAGGGCGGCCAGCAGCTTGCGCCGGCCGTACAGCGGCGACTGCAAGAACGGGTACGGCCCCGGCGTCGGCTCGAACAGCGCCGCCAGAGCCCCCAGCCGCCCGCGCTCCAGGCTGGCGCGCACCGGCAC
>JAWLGW010000431.1:0-6061 GCA_041690735.1 Planctomycetota bacterium | reverse complement strand
CGCGGGCGCTCGGCGTCGGCGGCCACCCAGGCCATGTGGTCGCGGTAGTCGACCTCGGTCAGGTAGCGCAGCTCCCGAGTCGAGAGGCGGGCGATCGGCGACAGGAAGCGCCGGGTGCGTGAGGTCAGCGACAGCCGCTGGAGGCCGCGCTGCAGCTCCCCCTTGTCCGCGGGCAGGATCGGCCGCAGCAGGAGCGGCGTGCCGTCCGCGAGGCGGAGGCGGCGGGGCCGCGCGTGAGGCGCCGTGACGGCGGGAGGGCGGTCGGCGTCCATGGGGTCACTGTACCGGCTGGCCGCTCGCCCGGGGGCTCCCGCCTCACGCGGGCGGCGGCGGCGCCCCGGCGCCCTCTGCCAGCAGGCGACGGACCTCCGCCAGCAGGTCGTCGGGCAGGAACGGCTTGGTCAGGTAGCCGGACGCCCCGGCCTCCCGGCAGCGGCGCTCGGTGTCCGGCATGGAGTAGCCGGTCACCACCAGGATCGGCATGCTCGGGTGGCGCGCGTGGGCCAGCCGCACCAGCTGCATGCCCGACAGCCCCGGCATCTGCAGGTTGGTGATCACGAGGTCGAACGCCTCGCCGTCGCTCAGCCGCTCGGCAGCCCGCCGCGGCTGCTGCTCGACCAGGACCCGCGCCGTCCCCAGGCGCTCGAGGGTCTCGGACATCACCTCCAGCATCCCCGTCTCGTTGTCGACCAGCAGAATGCGGTGCTCGGTGTCCATTGCCCCTCGCGTCGAGGAGGCGAGCGCAAACGGAGTGCCCGACGGCCGCGACCCCAGCGCATGGGAGTTCGGCGGGCTGCCGCGTCTCCCGTCACGAGGACGTGACCCTTGAGACGATCGCCGTCTCAGCCGCGCCAGTGTGGTTCCGGGGGCCCGAGGAGGTCGCGAAACGCAGCGAGAGCGGATTCTTGCCCCTCCCTGCCAGGCAGGTCCAGCTCTCACAGGGCAAGGCGTCCTTACGCTGCCCTCTGTGCGGTCTGTACCTCTGTGGTGAATCGATCCCCGCGCGGGCCCGCGCGGAGCGGCAGCCTCCCCCCAGTTTTCTGGCAAACTCGAGGAATGGGCGACCACGAGCCGCTGACGATCGTGTTGTGGGTCCTGACCGGGCTCAATTACGCGATCATCGCCTTCCTGGTCCCCCGGATCCTCTTCCAGCGCCGCGACCCGCGGGCGACCCTGGCCTGGCTGTTCTTCGTGCTCCTGGTGCCGTTCCTGGGCCTGCTCGGGTTCTGGGTGCTCGGCTCCACGCAGCTCAAGATGAGGCGCTGGCGCCGGCGTCACCGGAGGGCGGGGGTCCCCGACATGCCGTCGGGCCGGCCCGAGTGGGGTCCCCGGGAGGGAGCCGCGCCGCCGATCGACCCCAGCCTCGCCGAGCTGGTCCGCCGGCTCGAGCCGCCGCCCAGCGACCACAACGCCGTGGAGCTGCTGGTGGAGGGCGCGGCGACCTTCGACGCCTTCGAAGCGGCGATCGACGCGGCGACCGATCACGTCCACTGCTGCTTCTACATCTGGCTCCCCGACGCCACCGGGCGCCGGATCCGCGACGCCCTGGAGCGGGCGGCTCGCCGAGACGTCACGGTCCGGGTGCTGGTGGACGACGTGGGCGCTCGGGCCGTCGACCGGCGGTTCTTCGCGCCCCTGGTGGAGGCGGGGGGGCACGTGCGCCGGTTCTTGCCCGTCAGCCTCATGGCGCGGCGGATCTCGATCAACCACCGCAACCACCGCAAGGTGCTGGTGGTCGACGGGCGGGCGGGCTTCACCGGCGGGGCAAACGTCGGCGACGACTACGCGGGCCAGGGCGACCAGTGGCTCGATGCGCAGGTCCGCCTGGAGGGTCCGGTCGTGCTGCGGCTGCAGGAGGTGTTCTGCCTCGACTGGTACCGCACTACGGGCGAGGACCTCTCCAGCGACGCCACCTTCCCCCAGCCCCTGCCGCACCCCACCGGCGTGTGGGCGCAGATCCTCGAGAGCGGGCCCGACAAGCCGCTCCACGCCATCCACACCCTCATCGCCGCCGCCATCTCCCGCGCCACCCGGCGCGTCCTGCTGGTCACGCCCTACTTCGTGCCGGACGCCGCCATGCTGCTGGCCATGAAGACCGCCGCCCTCCAGGGGGCCGACGTGCGCGTCCTCCTGCCGACGCCCGACCGCAACGACCACCCCCTGATCAGCCACGCCGGGCGCAGCTACTACGAGGAGCTGCTGCGGTGCGGGGTGCGGGTGTTCGAGGTCCCCGCCCGCTTCGTCCACGCCAAGGTGATCGCCGTCGACGGCGGGTTCGCCTCGGTCGGCTCGGCCAACCTCGACGAGCGCAGCCAGCGGCTCAACTTCGAGGTCAACGCCTTCGTCTACGGCCCCAGCCTCGCCGCCGAGGTGGAGGCGTTCTGCGCCTCCCTGCAGGAGCAGAGCCAGGAGGTCCGGCTCGACGAGCATCAGCGGCGCCCCCGACACATCAGGCTCAAGGAGGCCCTGGCCCGACTCCTGACGCCGATCCTGTGAGCCATGGGACGGGCGCGGCGCCCGCTTCACCACGACGAGACAGCGTCGGGGGCGCTCGATACACTTGCGGCCTGGGCACGCCCCTTGCACTCGACCGGAGGCAGGGCGCGCCGGCAGCGCGAGGAACGCACCATGCTCAAGCTCAAGGACCTCCAGGTCTGCGACGTCATGTCCGCCACTCCCCAGAGCCTCGACAGCGGGGCCACCGTGCGAGAGGCGGTCCGCTTCCTGACGAACGCTGGACTCAACGGGGCCCCGGTGGTCGACGGGGACCGGCTGCTCGGGACCGTGACTCGGACCGAGCTGCTGGCCGCGCTGGTCCCGGCCCTCGAGGGCGGGGACGGGGCGCCGCAGGCGAGCGCTCTGGGCGCGCGGACGCTCGCGCAGCTCGGGGTCCCTGTCGCCGTGACCGTGGACGTCGCCACGGGCCTGGCGGAGGCCTGTAAGCTCATGGTCAAGCACCGGGTGCGTCTGCTGGTGGTCACCTGTGACCAGCAGCCGGTGGGGGTGATCTCCACGACCGACGCGGTGCGCACGATCGCCTGCCTGGACGAGCTGTCGGACGTGACCACGCCGCTGGTGCACTTCCACCCCTTCCAGGAGGGCGAGCAGCAGGAGACGTCCGGCTCCTGAAGGTGAGCAGCATATGACCCAGCATGTCGGCGCCTGGATGACCCGCGACCTCGTGACCGTCGCTCCCGACGAGCCCCTGTTCGCGGCCGTGGAGCGCATGGCCGAGCGGCGGATCCGCCACGTCCTCGTCCTGGACGAGGACGGGGCCCTGGCGGGGATCCTCTCCAACCGCGACGTGGTGCGGGCGGTCATGCTCCACCCCGATCGACGCCTGGACCTGCACGGGACCCTGGTGCGGGAGGTCATGACCCGACCGCCGCTGACGACGATCGGCCCCCAGGAGAGCCTGGGCGAGGCCGCCGACCGCATGCTGGAGCTGCACGCCAACGCGCTCCCCGTGCTGGAGGGCGGCAAGGTCGCCGGGATCCTGACCAGCGACGACGTCCTGCGGGCGGTGGCCAAGGCCGAGCGGGAGCACCACCCCCGGCCGGACGCGTAGCGCGCGCGGCCGTCGCTGGGCCGGGCGCGCGGCGCTCCTCTAGCTTCTTTCATGCCCGTGCCCGTGCCCGTGCCCGTGCCCGTGCCCGTGCCCGAAGGCTTCCGAAGAGTGAGCGCAGCCACTCGCGCTACCCGCGTCCCGCCGGTCACCCGCCCGTCACACCACGCGCTCCAACCCTCCGCCCCTCGTCACGCTCGCGTGACCCCGGCCGCGACAGTTTGCCGCACCGCTCGGTAACGGCCCTGCCATTCACCAGTTCCCGGCCCTCTCTGCCTGCGACGACTTGCCGCACCCGAGTGGTCCTTGGCTTGCGGACGATCTCCCCCGAAGTTCCCGCCGCACGGCTCGCCGGGGCTGCCGCCGGCGCCTCGCACAGATCTGGAGCAGCAAGCGCTCATGAGTCGACCCCTCGAGCGGTTCTCCTACGACGACCGTATCGTCCGATGGTTCCTGCTGGCGACCCTGGCCTGGGGCGTGATCGGCATGCTGGTAGGGCTGATCGTCGCCCTCCAGCTCGCCTGGCCCGAGGCGAACATCGCCCCCTGGTTCAGCTTCGGCCGGCTCCGCCCGCTCCACACCAACGCGGTGATCTTCGCGTTCGCGGGCAACGCCTTCTTCACGGCCACCTACTACTCGAGCCAGCGACTCCTCAAGGCCCGCATGTTCAGCGACGCCTTGAGCTGGTTCCACTTCATCGGCTGGCAGCTGATCATCGCGGCGGCGGCGATCTGCTTGCCCCTGGGGATCTCGCAGTCGCGGGAGTACGCCGAGCTGGAGTGGCCGCTCGACATCGCGATCGCGGTGGTGTGGGTGGCCTTCGCGGTCAACCTGTTCGGGACCATCGCGCGCCGGCGCGAGCGCCACCTCTACGTGGCGATCTGGTTCTACATCGCCAGCATCGTCACGGTCGCCCTGCTGCACATCTTCAACAACCTGGTCGTCCCGGCCGGGCTGTTCAAGAGCTACTCGGTGTACGCCGGCGTCCAGGACGCCTTCATGCAGTGGTGGTACGGCCACAACGCGGTGGCCTTCGTCCTCACCACGCCCTTCCTGGGGCTGATGTACTACTTCCTGCCCAAGGCGGCCGACCGGCCGGTGTTCAGCTACAAGCTGTCGATCCTCCACTTCTGGTCGCTGATCTTCATCTACATCTGGGCCGGGCCGCACCACCTGCACTACACCGCGCTGCCCGAGTGGGCCTCCACCCTCGGCATGCTGTTCTCCGTCATGCTGTGGATGCCCTCCTGGGGCGGCATGATCAACGGGCTGCTCACCCTGCGCGGCGCCTGGAGCAAGGTCGCGGCCGACCCGGTCCTCAAGTTCTTCGTGGTCGCGATCACCTTCTACGGCATGTCGACCTTCGAGGGCCCCCTGCTGTCGATCAAGAGCGTCAACGCCCTGTCCCACTACACCGACTGGACGATCGCCCACGTGCACGGCGGCGCCCTGGGGTGGGTCGGGTTCATGACCTTCGGCATGATCTACTGGCTGCTGCCCCGCCTGTTCCAGACCCCGCTGTGGAGCAAGAAGCTGGCGGAGATCCACTTCTGGATCGGCACCGTCGGGATCCTCCTGTACATCGTCGCGATCTACGCGGCCGGCCTGACCCAGGGCCTCATGTGGCGTGCCTTCGACGAGACGGGGCGGCTCGCCTACCCCGACTTCGTCGAGACGGTCACCACCCTGATCCCGATGTACTGGGTGCGCTTCGTGGGCGGGCTCCTGTACATCGGCGGCACCCTCCTGTGCGGGGTCAACCTGGTCATGACCTGGCGCAACGCGCCGGCCAAGTACGAGGAGCCGGTGTACGAGGCCCCGTCCCTCGACCCCTACGTGCCCCCGTCGCTGGACGAGGACCCCTCCCCCTGGCGACGCGGCCGCAGCCCCGCGCGCGAGCCGGTCTTCAACCTGCACCGCTTCGCCCAGGCCAAGTGGCACCGGGTGTGGGAGGCCCTGCCGATCACCTTCACCGTGTGGACCACGGCCGCGGTGGTGGTCGCCTCGCTGCTCGAGATCGTGCCGACCTTCCTCATCAGGTCGAACGTCCCCACGATCGCCTCGGTCAAGCCGTACACGCCGCTCGAGCTGTACGGGCGCGACATCTACATCGAGGAGGGCTGCTACAACTGCCACTCGCAGATGGTCCGCCCCCTGGTGGCCGAGACCGAGCGCTACGGCGATTACAGCAAGGCCGGTGAGTTCGTCTACGACCACCCCTTCCAGTGGGGCTCGCGGCGGATCGGCCCCGACCTGCACCGCATCGGCGGGAAGTACCCGCACCTGTGGCACCTGCAGCACATGGAGCGGCCGGCGGACGTCACGCCCGGCTCGATCATGCCGCCCTACCCGCACCTGCTCGAGGACGCGATCGCGTTCGAGGAGATCCAGCCGCGGGTGGACGCCATGGCCATGCTGGGCGTCCCCTACGGCGACGCGGTGAAGGAGGCCGTGCCCCTGGCCCGGGCGCAGGCCGACCGGATCGCCCGCGAGCTC
>JAWLGW010000430.1:0-6079 GCA_041690735.1 Planctomycetota bacterium | reverse complement strand
GGCGACGACGCGGCCACCGCCACGGCGCTGGCCCTGGCGACCCCGCTCGCGGGCAACATCGAGGTGGTCGGCGACCAGGACTGGTTCGCGGTCGACCTCGTGGCCGGCTCGACCTACGAGCTGACGGCGGCCCCGGGCGCGCCGACGGGCGACACCGAGGTCTGGCTCTACGCCAGCGACGGCACCACCCTGCTGGACTACAACGACGACGACCCGGCCGGCCTCACCCTGGCCGGCAAGATCACCTTCGTCGCCACCGCGTCGGGCACGCACTACCTGGCCGTGGGCGGCAAGCAGGGCACCCCGACCTACGACGCGTCGGCGGTCGACGTGTCCCCCGCCGCCCCGGACGCGGTCCTGGCCTCGTCGAGCTTCAACGACGTGGACGGCTCGGGCCACGCCACCCAGGGCGACGAGGTGGTGCTGACCTTCAGCAGCGACGTGACCATGATCACGATCCTGCCGGTGCCGGCCCCGGTGATCGACCCGGCGCAGGAGCTCGTCCTGCCCGTGGCCGGCGACAGCTTCGGCGCCGGCGCCACCATGGTCATGGGCCCCGGCGCGGCCGAGGTCACGATCACCCTGGGCACCGACCCGGTCCTGCGCCTGTCGGGCGCCTTCGACGCGGCCAACGTCACCACCGGCGCCCCCTCGGGCATCGACGTGTCGCCGACCACCACCATCTCGACGGTGGCCACCGGTAACCCGGCGGCGGCGGGCGCGATCGACCTCGACGCCTCGCTGACGCCCGGGTTCATGGCGGGGCCGACCCTGATCACCGCCCGCGGCTACCACACCGCCACGCTGCTCGACGACGGCCGCGTGCTGGTGGTGGGCGGCCTGCAGGACGGCTCGACCTTCGCCTACGAGACCGAGGTCCTCGACGCCGGGGTGTTCACCGACGTGACCGACCCCAGCCTGGGCGGCAACGGCGGCGCCATGGCGGCGGTGGCCCAGTCGGGCGCCAACGCGGGCAACGCCTACTACGTGGGTCGCTACGACCACACCGCCACCAAGCTGGCCAACGGGCAGGTGCTGATCGCGGGCGGGCGCGGCTTCGAGGCCCTCTACGACGCGAACGACAACCCGATCGTGCAGGAGCTGTACTCGGCGTTCGTGTTCGACCCGACCACCAACACCTTCAGCCCCACCGCTGACCTCATGAACTTCCCCCGGCGGGCGCACTACGCGACCTTGCTCCCCAACGGGCAGGTGCTGATCAGCGGCGGCTACAACGGCGCCGTGAACAGCGGCCAGGGCGGCAGCCTGCCGCTGGCCGAGGTGTTCGACCCCGCCCAGGGGACCTTCACCGCGCTCACCGGCAAGGACATGGTCTTCCCGCGGGAGAACGGCTCGGCGCACCTCCTGCCCACCGGCGCCGTCCTGCACGTGGGCGGCCAGATGTTCGCGGCCACTCAGGCCAACCCGCAGGTCAGCCTCTACATGGCGCCGGACAGCGAGCTGTTCGACCCGTCCACGGGCGCCGTGGCGCACGCGGCGCCGGTCGAGAACCGTCGCTTTCACGCGGCGATCCAGGAGCAGACCGGCGACGTGGTGATCTTCGGCGGCGATCTGGGCAACGCCCAGACCGCGACCGTCGAGCGCTACGACGCCACGGCGGGCGCCTTCAGCAGCGTCGGCAGCCTGACCTCGGCGCGGGCCCGCGCCAAGGCCGTCCTGCTCGGCGGGCAGGCCCTGGTGGTCGGGGGCGTGACCCTCGACTTCACCCAGGGCACCTCGACCGACGTGGCCTCGGGTGAGCTGTACGACCTCACCGGCAACGTGAGCGAGAGCTACTCGCTGCAGAGCGCTCGCAACACCCACCGCGTGGTCGCCATGCCCGACGGCAGCGCGCTGGTGGTGGGCGGCTGGAGCGGCGGCCAGGCCTCGGTCTCGGGCCTCGACGGCGCGCCCGTGGGCACCTGCGAGCTGTTCCGCATTCCCTGAGCCCCGACACACTGTTTTCGATCCCCGAGGCGGGGGCCGCGCGCGTGCGCGGCCCCCGCTTCTTCGTTGGTTCAGGAGGACCCCTGCGAGGTGCTCCGACCCGCCGGCTGGCCTGAGCGTTTGCCGCCCACGCCGACCGTTTCGCTGACCCCCGGTCAATGACCCGAGGTCAGTGAGCTAACCTCCTTTGGGCGAACGCCCGGGCCGGGACCCAACCCAGGGTAGGGGCGCCGGCCTGGCGTTCGCGTCCCCTGCGGGCGGGGCGGGCAACAGGGGGGGGCGCGCGTGTGGCCCCCCTGTTCGCTTGGTTCGTCGTACGTGGCCGTGACCTACGGGAGCGGCGCCTGCGTACGATCCCACTCCACCCGCCCGGAGACCCTGCCATGCGTCGACGCTGGAGCCTCGTCCTCGCGTTCGCCTCGGCCCTGACCGCCGCCACCGCCTGGGCCGAGGAGCCGACTCCGCGGGCGGAGGCCGAGGCGGTCCCGCTGGAGTGGGTGTTCCACTACTACATGGCCTACGACAACGACCTCGAGGGCGCGGCGGCGCCGATCCTGGACATGCTCCGGCAGGGGCTGACCAGCGACCGGGTGGCCGTGGTGGTCAGCGCCGACCTGCGCGGGCCAGGCGGCATGCGGCGGATCGTGCTGCGGCGGGGCGACCAGACGGTCGAGGTCGTCGACGAGGAGGGGAGCGCCGACGAGGCGGTGCTGGCGCGCGAGCTGGAGTGGGTGGGGGAGCACCTGCCGGCGCGGAAGCACGCCGTGGTGTTCCTGAACCACGGCGGCGCCCTGGGGCAGATGTCCTACGACGAGACCCCCGCCACGCCCGGCAAGGACTGGCTGTACCCGCCCGAGGTGGGCGCGGTCCTCGCCGAGTGGCGTGGCCGGCTCGCAGGCGAGGTGGAGCTGGTCTTCTACCAGCAGTGCGGCAAGGGGTCCCTCGAGAACTACTACGCCTTCAGGGACGCGGCGAAGTTCGTCATGGGATCGGAGACGGTGGTGGGCGCGCCCAACGCTTACTACGCCCCCGCCTTGCGGGCGGTGTGCGAGCGGCCGGACCTCGACGGCGGGGCGGTCGCGGAGCTGTTCGCCCGCCACGAGGCGCCCCGGATGTTCACCGACTACGCCGCCCTCGACGCGACCGCGCTGCGCGCGGTCCCTGGCCGCCTCGACGCGGTGCTCGAGCCGCTGCTCGCCGTCCCCGCGCTGCGCTCGTTCCCGCTGCGCTCCCGCGCCCTGCAGCCCACCTTCTCGTACCCCACGGTGACCGCCTCGGGGGCGCGCTCGATCGAGCTGTTCTACGACGGGCTCGGGCTGCTCGAGGCGCTGTACCAGGCGAACGGCCTGGACCGGGCTCCGTTGGAGGCGTTCGCCGCCTGGGTGAAGGGCGACCTGCTGCGGGCCCACCGGATCTCCCCGCTCCAGGGGCGGAAGGCGGGCGGCTGGTGCGGCTTCTCGGTGTTCGTGCCCCTGCAGGCCGACCTGCTCGCGCGCTACCGCGGCTCGTACGCGATCTATCGCGACACCCGCCTGGCGGAGCTGCACGAGCGGCTCATGGGCGCCGTCCGCCGGGAGCTGCTGCGCCGCGCCCGCCGCTCGCGGGGGGAGGGGGCGGACCGCCCGTCCGCGCCCGCGCCCGCCGCGCCAGAGGCCGAGGCCCCCGCGCCCGAGCCCGAGGCCCCCGCGCGGCGCTGGTTCTGACGGGGGCAACCAAAGAAAACGACCCCCGTTCCGCCGAGGCGGGAGCGGGGGCCGGTCCACCCATTGGTCGGTGGGGGTGGGTCGTTAGATGTACCCGTCGCCCTGGGGGCCCTCGTCACGCTGACGGCGCTGGCGGCGCTGGCGGCGCTCGCGCTGGGGCTGGGCCTGGAACTCCTCCAGGCTGACGCTCCCGTCGCCGTCCGCGTCGAGCTGCTTGAAGCGCTCCTGGATGTCGGGGCGCTGGCCGCGCTGGCCGCGCTGGCCGCGCTGCCCGCGCTGCCCGCGCTGCCCGCCGCGCTCGCCGTCCTCGGCGCCGCGGCCGCGCCGACGGCCCTCGCCGTCCCCGCGACCCTCGGCGCCTCCGCGGCGCCCGAAGCCGCGGCCGCCCGCGAGCTCTTCGGCGGTCACGGCGCCGTCGCCGTCCGCGTCGGCCCGCTCGATCAGCATGCGACCCATGGCCGCCAGCTCGTCGAGGGACAGCTTGCCGTCGCCGTCCTGGTCGCGCGCGCCCATGAAGCCGCCGCGCCCGCCGAAGCCGCGCCCCCGCTGGGCGGCGAACTCCTCGCTGCTCAGGGCGCCGTCCTGGTCCTTGTCCAGGCCGCGGAACCGCTCGGCCAGCCGCTCCTTGCGCAGCTCCTCAGGGGTGAGGAGCCCGTCGCCGTCCTTGTCGGCGGCGGACAGGAGCTTCTGCGCCTTCTCGTTCACCTCGGCCAGGGTGATCTTGCCGTCCCCGTCGAGGTCATAGCTGGCGAAGAACGGGTTGGGGCGGTCCCCGGGGGACCCCTGGGGACGCGGGTCCTGGGCCTGGGCGGCCCCCTGCATGAGCGCGACGGCGGCCAGGGCCGCGGTCCAGATCGATACCTTGCGCATGTCTTCCTCCTGTGTAGAGAGAACTGCGCGAGACCCGGGGCGATACACCGCGTTCTTCACAGGGCCGGTTCGCCGGCGGATCGCCCATAATGCGAGCGACTTAGGAGCGACGGTGCAGGACCTCTCCAACGAGGCGCTCGACGAGCGAGCGCGCGCCGGCGACCGCGACGCCCTGGCAGCGCTGTTCGCCCGCCACCGTCCCCGGCTGGAGCGGGGGATCGCGGTGCGGCTCGACCCCCACCTGCGAGGGCGCCTCGACCCCGAGGACGTGCTGCAGGAGGCCTGGTTGGACATGGCCCGGCGGTTCGACGAGTGGCGGGACCAGCCCGACCTGCCCCTGTTCGTGTGGATGCGCTTCCTCACCGGGCAGAAGCTGGCCGAGCTGTACCGGCGCCACGGCGCGCAGCTGCGGGACGTCCGCCGCGAGGTGCCGCTCCACGCGGGGCCCAGCGCGTCCACCGCCTCGCTGGCGGAGCGCCTGGCCGGCAGCTTCTCGTCGCCCAGCCAGGGGCTGGCGCGGGCGGAGCTGGTGAGCCGGGTGCAAGAGGCGCTGGAGGCGCTGAGCGAGGTCGACCGGGAGGTGCTGGTGCTGCGGCACTTCGAGGAGCTGACCAACAACGAGGTGGCGGCGGTGCTGGGGATCACCAAGGCGGGGGCGAGCAACCGCTACGTGCGGGCGCTGCGGCGGCTCAAGACCGCCCTGGAGGGCGCATGAGCGACACCGCCGTGGAGTCGGGCTCCCCGGACGAGACGGAGGACGAGGTCCGCGACCCGGTCGAGGAGCTGGCCGAAGAGCTGACGGAGCGCCTGCGCCGGGGCGAGCGGCCCACCGTGGCGGAGTACGTCGCCCGCCGGCCGGATCTCAAGGAGGCGATCGAGGAGCTGTTCCCCACCCTGCTGCTGGTGGAGCGCGCCAAGCGTGAGACGGCGCCGATCGTCGCGGGGGGCCACGACGACCCCGAGCCGCCCCCCCGCCTGGGCGACTTCCGGCTGGTGCGCGAGCTCGGGCGCGGCGGCATGGGGATCGTCTACGAGGCGGTGCAGGAGTCGGTGGGGCGGCGGGTGGCGGTCAAGGTGCTGCCCCGCCGCGCCCCCCGCTCGCCCCGCGCCCGCGAGCGCTTCGAACGTGAGGCGCAGGCGGCCGCCGCTCTGCACCACACGAACATCGTGCAGGTGTTCGGCGTGGGCGCTCAGGACGGGCTGGTGTACTACGTCATGCAGCTGGTGGAGGGGCGCAGCCTGGAGGCGATCGTGGAGGGCGGCGAGGCGCCCCTCGAGCCGCGGCGGGCCGCCTCGATCGCCCTGCAGGTCGCCCGCGCTCTGGAGCAGGCGCACACGCGCGGGGTCCTGCACCGCGACGTGAAGCCCGCCAACATCCTCCTCGACGAGCGGGACGCGGCCTTCGTCACCGACTTTGGCCTGGCCAAGATCCTGGGCGTCGAGAGCGGCCTCACCGAGACCGGCGACGTGCTGGGGACGCTGCGCTACCTGCCCCCCGAGCGCCTCGACGGCCAGGCGGACGAGCGCGGCGACGTGTACGGGGTGGGCCTCACCCTGTA
>JAWLGW010000429.1:0-6081 GCA_041690735.1 Planctomycetota bacterium | reverse complement strand
CAGGTCGCAGGTCCGCTGGATCACGCGCCCCACGCCGGTCTCGCCCACGAACATGTGGTGGGCCTCCTCAGTGAGCATGAACCGGGTCGAGCGGGCCAGCGGGTCGAAGGCGCTCTCGGCCAGGGCGCCCAGCTGGTACTTGCCGTCGCGGTCGGTGAAGGTGGTGAAGCAGAAGAAGGCCAGCCAGTCGTCGATCGGCTTGTTGAAGGCCTCCAGCATGCGCGGCGTGTCGGCGTTGCCCGAGCGACGCACCAGCAGGTCCTCGGCCTCCTCGCGGCCGTCGCGGCCGAAGTGCTGCATGAGCAGGTACACCATGGCCCACAGGTGGCGCCCCTCCTCCACGTTGACCTGGAACAGGTTGCGCAGGTCGTACAGGCTGGGCGCCGTCTTGCCGAGCAGCCGCTGCTGCTCGACCGAGGCCGGCTCGGTGTCCGCCTGCACCACGATCAGCCGCCGCAGCTCCTTGCGGACCTCGCCCGGCACGTCGTCCCAGGCCTTCATGCCGATGTTGTCCCCGAAGGAGATGGTGCGCTCCTTCTCGGGCGGCGTGAGGAAGATCCCCCACCGGTAGTCGGGCATCTTCACGTGGTCGAAGTGGGCCCACCCATCGGTGTCGACGCTGACCGCCGTCCGCAGGTAGATCTCGTCCTCCTGGAACCCCTCGGGGCCCATCTCCCGCCACCACTCCTGGTAGTTGGGCAGCCACTGCTCCAGGGCCTTTTGGAGCTTGCGGTTCGCGGACAGGTCGACGTTGTTGGGGATCTTGTCGGACATGGTCGTGTCTCCGGGGCGGCGGGAGCGGGGGGCGGTCTAGGTGCGGCGCCAGTCGAACTCGGCGCTCTCGGGCTGCCCGTACAGGGTCAGCGCGCCGCGGGGTCCGACGGCGTTCGGCCGCTGGAAGATCCAGTTCTGCCAGGCGGACAGGCGGCCGAAGATCTTGGTCTCGAGGGTCTCGGGGCCGGCGAAGCGCAGGTTCGCCTCCAGGCCGGTGAGCGAGTCGGGCGACAGGCTGGCGCGCTCCTCGATGGCGAGGCGGACCTCGTCCTCCCAGTCGAGCTCGTCCACCAGGGCGGTGATCAGGCCCGCCTCCTCGGCGTCGTCGCCGGCGTAGCTGCGCGGCTCGGCCAGCAGCTCCTCGGCCCGGCCGGGGTTCGCCAGGAACCGCGTCTGCAGGCGGGTCAGCCCGTTGCTCATGGGGTAGGCCGCGTTCATGGCGGACAGCGTCACCGCGGACCCCTCCTCGTCGAGCAGGTAGATCCGGTCGGCGGAGAGGGCCAGCTCGAAGAAGGTCCCGGCGAAGCACGAGGACGGCTGCACCAGGGCGAAGAAGCTGCGCGCGGTCAGGTCGAGGCGCTTGAGGGTGCGCTTGATGAAGTGGCGCACCTCGTGGACGAACCAGTCGTCGCTGGCCGCCAGCTGGGCGTCGAGCTCGAGGACCTTGGCGGCGTCGCCCTCGGTCTCGAGCAGCACCAGGCCCACGTCGGGGTGGTTGAACCGCAGGCGGAGCAGGGCGTCGTCGAGCTCGCGGAAGGCGCGCAGGGGGTACCAGCCCGCGCCCAGCTCGCTGGGCGTCGCGGGGAGGGGCGGCACCTCGGCGGGGGCCCGCAGGACCAGCCGCGCCGTGCGCGGGCTGGGCCCGGAGGAGAGGGTCACGTGGCGGTAGGTGACGCTGCCGTCCTCCCCCACCTCGGGCTCCAGGGGCTCGAGGGGGACGCCCTGGCGGTCGGGGCGGCCGCCGGCCGCGACCTCCCGGGCCCGCGCCGCCACCTTCTCCTCGAACTTGCTGGCCGGGAACACGCCGTCGACGAGGTTCCACTGCACGGCCCGCTTGCCCTTGATCCCCTCGGCCAGGGTGCAGAACACGTCGGCCAGGTCGCGGCGCACCTTGCGCTTGTCCACCACCCGGGTGAGGCCGCCGGTCCCGGGCAGCACGCCGAGGTAGGGGACCTCGGGCAGGGCCACCGCCGAGCGGCGGTCGTCGACCAGGTAGATCTCCTCGCAGGCCAGCGGCAGCTCGTAGCCGCCGCCCGAGGCGATCCCGTTGAGGGCGGCGATGTAGGTCTGGCCGCTGTGGGCGGTGGCGTCCTCGATCGACAGCCGGGTCTCGTTGGTGAACTTGCAGAAGTTCACCTTGAAGCCGTGGGGCGAGGAGCCCAGCATGAAGATGTTGGCGCCCGAGGAGAACACCCCGTCGAGGGCGCTGGTGACCACCACCGCGGTCACCTCGGGGTGCTCGAACCGCAGCCGCTGCACCGCGTCGGCGAGCTCGAGGTCGACCCCGAGGTCGTAGCTGTTGAGCTTGAGCTGGTAGCCCGGGCGGAGGCCCTCGTCTTCCTGGATGTTCAGGAGGATGCGGGCGACCGCCCCGTCCACCTCGAGCTTCAGGTGGCGGTAGCGGTCGGGGTGGGTCTCGAAGGCGATCGGCTCTGGGGTGTGGGGTGCGTCCATGGCGGCGGAAGATATCAGGCCTGCGCGCCGCGCGCAAGATAATGCTTCACGCGGCGCAGGCGATGCATTATAGTTCGCTCCATGGCTGGCGCCGACCCTCCCCGCCCCGATTTGCTCCAGCGCGTCGGCGCGCGCGTGCGCGCGTTGCGCCACCAGCGGGGCTGGACGCTCAAGGAGCTGGCGGCGGCCGCGGGGCTGAGCGTGCGCTTCGTGTCTCAGCTCGAGGGCGGCCAGGCGAACATCGCGATCGGGCGTCTCGACGCGGTGGCCCGCGCCCTCGGCGCCGACCTCGCGGCGCTGGTCGCGGAGCCCACGCCGCCCGGCGACCCGCGCGCCGAGCTGCTGCGCCTCCTCGACGGTCGCACGCCCGACGAGCTCCGCCGCTGCCTGCGCTCGCTGCGCCTGCTGCTGGGCGTGAACGGCGACGCCGGCGCGCCCCGCCCGCGGATCGTCGCCCTGCTGGGCCTGCGGGGGGCGGGCAAGAGCAGCCTGGGCGCCGCGGCCGCCGCCGCCCTGGGGCTGCCCTTCGTCGAGCTCGACGACGACGTCGAGCGCGCCGCCGGCCTCAGCCTGGCGGAGCTGTTCGGCCTCCACGGCGAGCCCTACTACCGGCGCCTGGTCGGCCAGTGCCTGGCCGAGCGGATCATGGGCGACGAGCCCTGCCTGGTCGCCCTCCCCGGCGGTGTGGTCCACGACGCCGAGGCCTTCGCCCTCCTGCGCGACCACGCGACCACCGTGTGGCTGCGGGCCGACCCCGCCGACCACATGCACCGCGTCCTCGCGCAAGGGGACCGGCGTCCCCTCGCCATGGCCCAGAGCAGCGACGCCATGGCGGAGCTGCGCTCGATCCTCGCCGCCCGCGAGCCCCTGTACCGCCAGGCGGACGAGACGGTCGACACCAGCGCCGCCGGCGAGGGCGCGCTGGACGCCCTGCTCGAGGCGCTGGAGCGACGCGGCTGGTCGTCGCACGGCGCGCCTGCGTAGGGGAGAGAACGAACAGAGAGTATGAACATGAACCGGGAATGAGGAGTGAAGCGGTCGTGTGACCTCTCGTTTCCCGGTGCTCGCTCAAAGGGTCGCCTGGAGATTCGAGCACGTCGCCGCGGAGCCGGGGGTTCCCTCTATCTGCCGGCGGGGCCACCGGCGGCTACAACGGAGCCAGGCGAGGAGGGGGCATGGACGCGCGGCTCGAAGGCTTGCTGAACCGAGGGCTCGAGGGGGAGGGGCCGATCGTGGTCCTCACCGGGGCCGGGATCTCGGCCGAGAGCGGGATCCCCACCTTCCGGGGCCAGGAGGGCTACTGGACCGTCGGCTCGGCCAACTACCACCCCATGGAGCTGGCCACCAACGCCGCCTTCGGGCGCATGCCCGAGGAGGTGTGGCGGTGGTATCTGTACCGCCGCAGCGTGTGCCGCCGCGCGCAGCCCAACCCGGCCCACCGGGCGCTGGTCGCGCTGGAGCAGGCCCTGCAGGACCGGTTCCTGCTGATCACCCAGAACGTGGACGGGCTGCACCTGCGCGCTGGCAACAGCGCCGAGCGCACCTATCAGATCCACGGGAACATCGACTTCATGCGCTGCGACGGGGAGGACCCGGTGGAGCTGGTGCCGCTGCCCGAGGCGGTGGGGGAGGACTGGGGGCCCGAGCGGACCTTCGACGACGCCACCCGGACGCTGCTCGCCTGCGGCGGCTGCCAGGCCCTGTCGCGTCCCCACGTGCTGTGGTTCGACGAGTGCTACGACGAGCACCTGTTCCGGTTCGAGAGCTCCCTCCGCGCGGCGGTCACGGGCTCGCTCCTGATCGTGATCGGCACCTCGGGCCAGACCAACCTGCCCCTGCAGGTCGGCGCGGCGGTCGCCCAGCGGGGCGCGCCCATGGTGGTGATCAACCAGGACGAGAGCCCCTTCTCGCGCTTCGCGGAGCAGAGCGACAGCGGGATCTTCCTGCGCGGGACGGCAGGCGAGCACCTGCCAGGGATCGTGGCGCGGCTGATCGGCTGATCGCGCTCGCGCTCGTGGTCGTGGTCGTGGGGGGGGGGTGGGGGGCTCCCCCCCCCCCCCACGACCACGAGCGCGATTGAAGACCGACGAATGACCGGCGGCCGCTAGCGCTCGTGCAGCGGCAGCGCGCCCCGGTCGATCAGGGCGATCTGCAGCGCCCAGGCGGTGTTGAGCACCTCCGAGTCGCCGCTGGCGAGGGTGTCCTCGGGGTCGGCCGCCCAGCGGCCGTCGGGGCGCTGCCGGCGGGCCAGCTCGGCGCGCACCGCCTCCAGCCACCGCCGCCCCCGTCCGCCCGGGAGCATGTGCATGACCTGCGCCGCGTAGTAGTGGGCGTAGTAGTAGAAGGGCGCCTTGCCCTGCCCGGGCGGGATGAACTTCTCGATGTAGGCCACGCCGCGGTCCACCTGCGGGCCCCGGTAGGTGCCGAGGGCGTGGAGGACGGCGGTGCAGGCCGCGGTGATCGCGAAGGTCGGCTGGTCGCTCCCCTCCACGAAGCTGATGCGCGGGTTGCCGATCGAGTACATGAAGCCGCCGGTCGCCTGGTCCTGGGAGCGGGCGATGTACTTCTCGGCCCGCTCCAGCGCGTGGCGCGGGACCCTGAACCCGGCGTTGCGGGCGCCGCGCAGGGCCTGGAGAGGGAAATCGTTTCCAACACGGTGGACGAGCTCACGTTGAGCGAGGCCTGGGACTTGGCCAGAATGCTCTGGGCGTCGGCCAGTTCGGTCGGCGTTGCGACGTTGCGGTTGGCGAGCGTCCCGGTCCGGCCAAGGTCGCGCGTGGCCTTCTGAACATCCTCCTCGGCATCAACAATGAGGGCACGGAGCCGATCAATCCTCGCCTCGGCCGATTCGAGCCGGGCCTGGGCCTCCGTCGGGTCAAGCTGCACCAGCAGGTCACCGGCTGACACGCGATCACCATCTTCGACATGCACCGCCACGACCCGGCCAACCACCTGAGGCGCGATCTCGGCCTCCTCGACCGGCTCGACCGTGCCGGCGGCCGAGATCGTCTCGATGATCTCGGCCCGGACGGGGGTCGCCAGTTCGACCTCGCGTGGCGGTGTCCTCATCAGTTGCCAGTCAAGCTCGTAGAGGCCCCCGTCCCGCTGGAGGTTTGCGGCGGCAAGGGCGACGACCAGAATGATCATGCCTGAGCCCAGGAGCAAGGTTCGTCGCATTGTCGTCGTGTCCTCTCGATCCACCGCCATTCCGGCCGTTAACCAGGCATCAGCGTCGCCCGGATGGCGGCGCCGCAGAGAGTCGCCGTCCCAATCCGGAGCGACGACTCGATCCCCCAGAGCAGCACACAGACCCCTGCCGCCGTCGCTAGACCGACCAGGCCGAGACGCCAGCCCGACCGGCCGACCGCGATCCAGCCGAGGAAGGCGAAGAGGTCGATCTGCCGCGCGGCAATCCAGAAGGCCGCCGAATAGGAGCCGGCCGGGAGCCACAGGACCACTGACGTCTCAACCTCCGGCCGATCCAACGAGAACATGAGCGCGACCCGGACTCCAAGGCCGATCACCCAGAACCACTGGGCCCGGGCTGCCCCTGCCAGCGCCTCGGCATATCGAACCGGCCTGCCCGAGAGGGCCGCGATGGCGGCAAATCCGGAGGCGGCCAGCAACGCCCTC
>JAWLGW010000428.1:3441-6114 GCA_041690735.1 Planctomycetota bacterium | reverse complement strand
GGGCTCCCGCGGGTAGAGGAGCGCGTCGCACCCCGCCGCCAGGGCGGCGACGGCGGCCTCGGCCTCGCTGCGGGCCCCCAGGACCCCGGCCATGATCAAGGCGTCGGTCACCACCACGCCCTCGAAGCCGAGCGCGCCCCGCAGCAGGTCACGCACCAGCGCCGGCTCGAGGGTGGCCGGCTCCGCCGAGCCGCCGGCCAGCGTCGGATAGGCGACGTGCGCGGTCATGACCGTGGCGACGCCCGCCGCGATCGCGGCCCGGAAGGGCAGCAGGTCGCGCTCGCGCAGCCGCTCGGCCGCGCGCTCCACCCGGGGCAAGGCCGCGTGGGAGTCGTCGGTGGTGCCGCCGTGCCCGGGGAAGTGCTTGGCGCAGGCCAGCGCCCCGCCCTCCTGCACGCCCGCGGCGAAGGCAGCCCCGATCTCGGCCACCCGCTCGGGCTCGGCGGCGACGGCCCGGCTGCCCACGATCGGGTTGCGCGGCTCGTCCGCCAGGTCGAGCACAGGCCCCAGGACCCAGTCGATCCCCACCGCCCGCGCCTCGGCGCCCAGGGCGCGACCCACGCGCCAGGCGAGGTCGGCGTCACCGGCCGCGCCCAGCGCCATGGCGGGTGGCAGGGCGCTGGCGCCCCGCACCTGCTGCCCCACCCCCCGCTCCAGGTCCGCGGCCACCAGCAGGGGCCCCGGAGCGTCCGCCTGCAGCGCCGCCAGGCGCGCGGGCAGCGCGGGCAGCGCGCCGCCGAACAGCAGGAAGCCGCCCACGCCCAGGTCGCGCAAGCGCTCGGCCTCGCGCCAGGCGGCGGCCTCGTCCCGCCCGGGGCGCAGGTCGAGCACCGGGACCACCACCCTCGCCGCCAACCGCTCCAGCGCGCTCATGGCGGGCCATGGTAGCGGGAACGTGGCTCGCGGCCCGCCCCCACGGTCACTCCGCGCGCAGCTGGAAGGCGACCGAGTAGGCGCAGCGGCGGCTGCGGGCCACGTCGGCTGGTGTGACGCCGGGCGGGTAGGGCTCCTGGAGCACGGGCTCGTCGAAGTCGAGGCAGCGAAGGCCGTGGTCGGCGAAGGCGCGCCAGTACGCGCTCAGCGGGCGGTGATAGAAGGTGAAGCGGCCGGGGAAGTCGAACCGCTCGCCGGTGGCGACGTCTCGTCCGGCCCACCGCTCCTCGCAGCGCACCTCGTCGAAGTAGGGGAACGGCCACCGGTAGCTGAACGAGCCGTCGGCGTGATCCTCGGGGCCGCCTGGCGGGCCGAAGCAGGGGTGAGCGAAGACCAACACCGCCTCCCCGCCGGACCTCAGCACCCTCCGGAACGCGCGCACCGCGCCCCGCAGGTCCGCGAGGTCCTGCAGCACGTAGTTCGACACCAGCCGCTCGACCGAGCCGGTCGCCACCGTGTCGAGGGCGACGCAGTCGTCGACGCGCAGGTCGACCGACACCCCCGCCTCCCGCGCGCGCCGCCGGGCGACCTCCACCATGGCAGGCGCGTAGTCCACGGCGGTGACGCGCGCGCCGGCGAGCGCCAGCTTGACGCTGAGGTAGCCCGTTCCGCAGCCGGCGTCGAGCACGGCCCGCTCCGCCACGTCCCCGAGCATTCGCCACAGGACGGGGTGTACGTTCTCACGCCTGTTGCGATCGCCGTCCGCGCCGATGTGGCGATCCCATTCGGACGCCTTGCCGTCCCACAGGGCCTGGTCCTCGCCTGCCTGCTCGCTGCTCATGCGGACGAGGGTAACCGGCGCCGGCGCGCGCCTTGCCCCCTGCCCGCGCCGAGCTAAAACCTGCCCATGCACCCACCGCTCGACCCCGCCCGAGAGCGCCTCCTCGACCTCCTCGCCGGCCACGTGGCCGCCGACGCCGCCGAGGCCGACTCGCTGGCGCGGATTCGAGCGCTGGTGCGCGACACGCCGGCGCCCTTCGACCGCGCCCAGCACGCCCCCGGGCACCTCACCGCCAGCGCGGTGGTGGTGTGCCCCGAGCGGCGCCGAGCGGCGCTGATCCTGCACCGCAAGCTGGGGCTCTGGCTGCAGCCCGGGGGACACTTCGAGCCGGGCGAGGTCGACCCCTTGGCCGCCGCCCGCCGCGAGGCGCAGGAAGAGATCGGGGTCGACAGCGCCCCGTTCGGGGCGGGGCCGCTGCTCCTCGACGTCGACGTCCACCCGATCCCCGCCCGGCGCGACGAGCCGGCCCACCTCCACTTCGACCTGCGGTTCCTGCTGGTGGCCCGCTCCAGCGCCGCCTCGGCAGGCGACGGCGCCGACGCCTTCCAGTGGGTCACCCCTGACCAGGCCGCGGCGAAGGACCTCGACCCCGGCCTGCGGCGGGCGCTCGCCAAGGTGCCCTGGCGGCCCTGAGCCGGCACGAGGTTCGCGCTCTGCCTCCCGACGAAGGAGGTCGTCATGGACGCGCGCTCTGCCGACGTGGCCGGGATCCCCATGCGCTGGCTGGAGGAGGGGCACGGGTTCCCGGTGGTGCTGATCCACGGGATCCCCACCTCGCCCTTGCTGTGGCGACATGTGCTCCCGCGCCTGAAGGGCGCCCGGGCCCTGGCCTGGGAGATGGTGGGCTACGGCGAGAGCATCCCCGCCGGGGTCGACCGGGACATCTCGGTGGGGCGCCAGGCCGATTACCTGGTGCAGTGGCTCGACGCCGCGGGCGGCGGCGAGCGGGCGGGGTTGGT
>JAWLGW010000428.1:0-3431 GCA_041690735.1 Planctomycetota bacterium | reverse complement strand
CAGGGCGGTATGCTCGATATCGCGCTCGATCCGGATTTCGCGGAAAATCGCCGCGTCTACATGGCCTATGCCGAGGAGCGCGACGGCGGTATCGGACTCAGCGTCGCGCGGGCGGTGTTCGTCGGCCACGACCTCGGCGGCGGCGTGGCGCAGATCGCCGCGGTCCGCCACCCGGAGCGGTGCGCCGGCCTCGTGCTGACGAACTCGATCTGCTACGACTCGTGGCCGATCCCCAGCGTCAAGGCGCTGCGGGCCGCCGCGCCGCTGGTGGCCCGCCTCCCGGACGCCGCCGTGCGCGGCTTGCTGAGCGTGCTCATGGCCCGCGGCCACCAGGACCGGCTCCAGGCCCAGGCCGCGCTGAACGTCCACTGGCGCGCCTACTCGGAGCACGGCGCGGGCGCGGCCCTGGCTCGGCAGGTGCGCGCCCTCGACGTGCACGACACCCTGGCGGTGGCGGACGACCTGCCAGCCCTGGCGCGCAAACCCAGCCGCCTGGTGTGGGGCGCTGCGGACCCGTTCCAGAAGCTCGAGTACGGCGTGCGGCTGGCGAAGGACCTCGGGGCACGCCTCACCCGAATCGAGGGGGGCAAGCACTTCGTGCCCGAGGATCACCCCGCGCGGCTGGCGGAGGCGGTCGACGCCGTGGTGCGGGACGTCTCCCTGGCGCCGGCGCGCGCCTGAACAGGCAGGGTACGCTCGTGCGCGGCCTCCTCGCCCCTGCCCTGCCGCTGTAAGGCGCTGCCGCTCGAGCGGCAGCTCCTCGCCGATCCCGCGCCACGGCAAGGGCAGGGCGCGGGACGCCCGCGCAGAGATCGTGCCCGCGGACTCAGCGGAGCGGCGCCTCGGGGCTGGGGCTGACCACCAGCGGGTGCTGGGGCGCGCCGAGCGCGACCTCGCTCAGATTGCCCACGCGCTCCGCGAGGTAGGTCGCGAGGTCGCGCGGCGTGAGCCCGTCCTTCCCCTCGTCCGCGTCGCCCTGGAGCGCCTGCAGCAGGTAGCGGGTCAACAAGCCCTGCCCCTCGTACGTCTGGACCCGCTCTCCCTCCAGCAGGCGCGAGGCGAGCACCACCGCGCCCTGGGTGCCCGCGGGCAGGAAGCCCCCCCGCAGCAGCCGCTTCAGCGCGTCCTCGTCCACCGGCGCACCTGCTGCCGCCGGGCCGCGCGGGCCCGGCTGGAAGTCGGCGTCCAGCACGAGCAGCCTCCGCTGCGCCGGCACCGCCCGGAGCCACTCCGCCAGCTCGCCCAGCGTCACCACCCCCGAGCGGGGGCCGCGCTCGTCGGGCGGCACCAGCAAGCCGAACCCGTGCAGGCCGGCGCCGCGCCGGCGCGTGCCGCGACCGGCGAAGTACACCACCAGCGTGTCTGCCGGACGCGCCCGCTCCGCCAGTCGGCGCACCGCCGCGTGGAGCGGCCGCCGCCCCACCTGCGCGTTGGCGAGCAGCTGCAGGTTCTTGTCGGGCGCCCAGGCGGCTCCCCCTTCGCCCCGCAGCAGCGCCTGGACCGCCGTCGCATCCGCGTCGGCGCCCACACACTCGTCCTCGTAGCTGGAGACGCCGACCACCAGGGCGTGGACGGTGGAGAGGTGGCGGCCGCGCTCCTCCGGCGAGAGGCGATCGAACCGCGACACGCCCTCGGCCACCTTGGCCGCCACCCGCACCGCGGCCGCCCGCCGCGCGAACGGCGCCAGGTGGCCCGCGACCTGCTCCCACTGGTCGGGCTCGAGGCCCGCCACCCAGGTGCCGAACAGGTCGAGCCCCCGGTCGAGGTCGTCGAGGGCCAGCCGCGGCGGGTGCAGGACCTCCACCGGCGTGGGCGGCTGCTCGGGCGGCTCGCGGGGCGAGCGCACCACCAGGCTGGTCGCCTCCAGCCCCGGGAGCGCCTTCCCCGAGGCGACGTCGACCACGCTCAGCTCCAGCTCGAGGTCGACCCCGTACTCCTCGTCCGCCAGCCACCACTGCGGGCCGACGGGCCAGAAGTACCAGCCCAGGAACAGGGCGTTCGGCCACCACCAGCCGTTGCGGCGCAGGTAGGTGACCTCCCACCGGCGGGGCACGACGCGGACCAGCAGGTCGTAGCCCTGGTCCCAGGCCTGCTCGGCCGCCGTATCGGGATGCTCCGCCAGCGCCACCCGCGCCTGCCGGCCCCCAGGAGGGGCGATCGCCCCCAGGGCCGCCTCGAGCTCGCTCCCCAGGGCAGGCGGCTCGAAGCGCGCTGGAGCGCGCAGGGTCTCCTCGTCGCCGCTCATGGCGTAAGGCAGGGGCTCGGCGGGGGCCGCGATCAACAGCCGGTGCTCGCCCAGCGCGTCGCCCCAGGCGGCGCCGAGCGCCTCGAGCTCCTCGCCAGCGTCGAGCCGGCTGGGGTCGACGGTCGAGCAGCCGGACAGCAGCGCCAGCGCGGCCAGGAGCGGGAGCAGGCAGGGGGAGCTGTCGCCACAGCGCCGGCGGGTCGGAGCACGGAGCCGACCGTCGCTCCCTGCCGAGGAGGGGGAGCCCGCGCCTCCGCCGGAGCGCGCTTCGGGGGAACTCTGGAAGGAGCCCCCCAGAGACCGCACTCTGCGCTTCACTCGACCACGTCCTTCGCCAGCCGCAACCCCAGCTGCGGGCCGCGGTAGCTGGGCCGCGGCAGCAGGCGGTGGGTGCCCCGCGCGATCCGCTCGAACGGATACAGGTACGAGCCGCCGCGGGCCGCCGAGCGCAGCTCGCCCCCCGCGCCGCGGCGAAACACCCACTCGGACACGTTACCGCCCATGTCGTACAGGCCCTGATCGGTGCGGTCGGCGTCGTTGACGCCCGGCGCCGCGATCGCCGCGGCGAGGGTCCCCTCGCGCCACTCCTCGCCCCATGGGAAGCGGCGGGCGGCGCCGCGCGCGGGGTAGCGGGCGGCGTACTCCCACTCGTCGTCGCTGGGCAGCCGCATGCCGACGAACAGCGCGTACCCCCAGGCCTCGAACCAGGTGATCCCGCGCACCGGCAGGTCCTCCTCTCCTTCGGGAGGCGCGACGTCGTCCCAGCCCTTGGGCCGCGCGGGCTCGCCGGTGATCGGCTGGCCGAGGCGTCGGGCGACGCGCCCCCAGAAGCCGGGGTCGTCGAAGGACTCCGAGGCGAGGAAGGTGGCGTACTCGGCGCCGGTGACCTCTCGCTGAGCCAGGTAGAAGGGCCGCAGCGTGACCACCCGCGGCTCGTTCCGGTCGAGCGGGCCGCCGCCGAGCTCGACCTGCTCGCGGGGCTCGATCAGCACCATCCCCTCGGGCCGCTGGGCCCGCCGCTGCAGCTCCTCCTCCAGGCTCGCCGCCGCGCGCACCTGCGCCTCGGCCACCATCCCCTCCTGGGCGAGCGCCGCCAGCGCAGCCCGCGCCCTACCGTTCCCAAGCTCGACGAGCAACGCGTGCGACGCCTGACCCTCCAAGACAAGACCCAGAGCAGCCTAGTTCT
>JAWLGW010000427.1:0-6140 GCA_041690735.1 Planctomycetota bacterium | reverse complement strand
CCAGGAACTCCAGCCGCTCGTTGGACTCGCTCCCCACCTCGCAGCACGATGCGTGGGTGAGGGCCCGCTCGAGGTGGGCCGGGTCCCTAAAGGCGTAACCCAGCCGCTCCTCGAGCTCGCCCAGCGACGGCGACGTCACCGACTTAGCGGCGGCGCGCCTGCCGGCGCTGGCCGGCCAGGCCGGCCAGCAGGGCCAACGCCAGCAGCGCCGACCCGGAGCCCTCCGAGCGGGGCTGCAGGCTGCAGCCGCCCCCGCCGCCGCCCCCGCCGTCGCTCGAGGAGGCGGTGCGCGAGGGGGGCTGGGCCGCGGCGGTCGCCGAGCCGGAGGAGGGCGGAGGCGGGGGCGGCGAGGAGGTCCCGCTCCCGCTGGTGCCGCCCCCGGCCACCGTCGAGCCGGTCACGGTGAAGGCCTGCTGGAGCTTCACGAACTGCCCGTCGGGGTTCTCGACCGTCACGTCGTACAGCCCGTCCGAAAGGGTGTCGGGGACGTTGAACCGCACCTCGTTGGCGCTCACGGTGGGCGTCACGACCACCGCGCCGACCATGGCCCGGGCCCCCGACTGGAAGCGGTCGCCCAGCACCGAGACCGCCACGCCGGGCGACCCCGAGCTGGCCGACAGCCCCTCCGCCAGCGGCGCCGGATCGCGGACCTCGAACCCGCCGGTGAAGACCGCGCAGGCCCAGGTCTGGGTGTCGAACACCCGCACGCTGCACAGCTGCGGGCGCGCCGAGGGCGCCACGTAGATCGTGGCCCGGGCGGCGCCGGCGCTGGGGAACTCGGCGGCGAGGACCTGCACGTCGCCGAAGGCCGAGGGCACCACGACCATCTTGTTGTCGGGGCTGCGCCCGACGTCCACCCCGCTCACCGACAGGACCGTCTCCTGGCCGGGGCTGATCGTGTTGGGGCTCACCGAGGTGATGTTGATCGAGGTCTGCGGCAGCAGCGACACGTCGCCCACGTCGACCCGCTGCCCGAAGGCGACGGCCACCCGGTTGGGCTCGGCCGGGTTGCTCCGCCCGCTCTGAGCGCCCCAGAAGGTGGTCCCGAAGTGGGTGTCGATCCGCAGGTTGCTGGTGTGGAGGGAGAAGTTGGCGTTGGTCACCGGACCGTCGAGCGGCTCAGCGTAGACGGCGTAGTTGCCGGGCTCGAGGCCGCGGATCTGGAAGAATCCGTTGCCGTCCGAGAGGGTGGCCGAGGCGGGGCGACCCTGCTCGTCCTCTGCGACCACGTGGGCGCCGCTGATCGCGCTGCCGTTGAGCTTGACGAAGCCCTGCAGCGAGGCGGGCTCGCCGGCCGCCGGGTAGATCGTGGTGGCCGCGGCCTTGTCGTCGAGGGCCAGCGAGCGCAGGCGGGTGTCGCGGGTGTAGGCGAAGGGGTTCATGGTCGCCCCCACCACCGCCGAGTGATCGAGCCCGATGAAGTGCCCGACCTCGTGGGTCGCGATGTTCTGGATGTCGAAGCTGCCGGCGTCCCCGTCGGTCGAGAACGGCTTGCTGCCGTTGAACAGGATGTCCGCGTCGAGGATCTCACCCGTGCGGGTGTCGAAGTCGACCGGCGTGATGGCGACCAGGCCCGTGCCGGGGGTGAAGAACCCGCTCTCGTTGGTGGTGTCCCACATCACCATGCTGATGTCGTCGGAGCGCCAGTCGGTGCGCGCCCGGGCGCCCGCGGCGGTGTCCTCCCAGAAGGCGATCCGGCTCCCGTCCACCCTCTCCCACTGCTGGAAGGCGAGGCGGACCGCGGTGACGTCGCTGCCGTCGCTGATCCCCGGGTGGCAGTCCTCGTGGATCGTGTAGGCGACGGTGGCGTTCCGCCAGTAGAACGCCTTGCTGCCCGACTGCAGGCTCACCCAGGCGTAGCTCGAATACGACAGCCCCAGCACGCTCACCAGGATCGCGAAGATCGGCGCGCGGAGGACGAATTTGCGGGAGACCAGCCGCGCTGGGCAGTTCCCGACCTCGATCGTGCAGGCCACAGAACCCCTCCTAGCGCCCCGTCCCATCCGAGTGCTTGGAGGCGGTCAGGCGCTCCCGCACGCGCTCCATGAGCGCGTCGAACGGGACCCCCTGCTCGGACTTCGCCTCCTCCACCTTACCCGACTGGCGGTCCATCAGACGGAGCCCCTCCAGGTCGCGAAAGGCGAGGCGGCGTCCTTCCACCTCACGAATGGTGTACTTCCCCTGGGAGAGCCCGATCGTGGTCCGCACGCCCTGCTGGTTCATGCGCCCGAGGAACAGGAGGACCTCCTCGTCCTCCTCGAACTGGGGCGCCCCGGCGACGGCCGAGCCGCGCGTCCCCAGGACGCCGCCATAGACCGTGAACGTGAGGGTCTGGCCGCGGAAGCCCTTGAGCGCCTCCTCGACCTCGACCTCGAGGTCGGTCACGATCGCCCCATCCGCGCTCCGCCTGGCCGACTTGTCGACGACCTTGCCGTGGACGATCACCACCGCGCGGTCGACGAGGTCCTCGACCTCGAACCGCAGGACCGTCGAGGCGAGGGCCGGCGCGGCGACGACCGCCACGGCCAATGAGGCAACCAGCAGGATGGCGGCGCGACGCATGGACCCTCTCTCTCCCGCCAGCCCCGGTGCAACCCCAGTGCCAACGCTCGTTGACGGCTCCCGATCACCTAAGTCGTGAAACTGCCGCCCTGTGCGCCTCACGGAACGGCGCCGTTCGGCCACGGAGCGCTTCACGTTTCGGGAGACTGAAACGGAAGCCGTCCCTCAAGACGCACCCTCCGGCGGGGGCGCCTCCTCGCTCTTGGCCTCGGCGGCCGCCGGGTAGGCCTTGTCGGCGAGGGCGTTGATCTCTCCGGCGATCTCGGCGAAGAAGTCGCCCTTGCGCAGGTGGACCCGGCTCGGCTGCCCCGCGTTGATCTCCTTGAGGACCACGCCGATCCGATAGGCCGCGCCCATCAACCGGTGGGTATGAATGATCGTGTACAGACCCAGGATCAGCGCCGTGCACACGATCACGAACGCCAACACCCCCACGACGATGAACTCCTTCTGGCCGCCCTCGGGCAGCGCCCGGCTCACGTCGCGCAGGCTGCGCGCCATGCCCACCAGCGATGCCACCAGGGCCAGGGAGCTGATCCACGTCAGGATGTAGAGCAGGTGGACCGGCCGGCTCACCATGTAGTCCTTGCGTTGCTCGGCCATGCGCCTCCTCCTCGGCAAGAAGGGGCAGCAGTCTACCCCAGCGTTCCCCCGGGGGGTGAGTGGGCGGTCGGAGTCGGACTTCGAGCACACCTCCCGGCAAGAGGGCCCTCAGAACAGGGTTATCGATCTCCTCGGTCCTCGCCCCGGCTGGCTCGCTCGCTCGCGCTCGCGCTCGTGGTCGTGATCGTGGTCGTGGTCGTGGTCGACCGCGACCACGAGCGCGAGCGCGACGGGCCCGCCGGCTGCTCCTCACGCATCCCGCGCGCAGCGGAAGGTGACGCCCGGATCGCGGGCGTCAGGGCGCAGCGGCGCCCGGTGGTGGGCCGTTCCCGAGCGGGGCCGCGCCGGGTCGTAGCCCCCGCGGATGGCCTTGGCCGGGGCGCCCCCGCCGAAGTCCGAGGCGGTCCACTCCCAGCCGTTGCCGGTCAGGTCGTGCACGCCCTCGCTGCTGGCCCCCTCGGGGCGGCGGCCCACCGGGGCGAGGCGCCGCGGGTCGGCGTGGATGCACGCCAGGTCCACCGCCTCGCCGTAGGGGGTCGTGCGGTGCTCCGGCCCCTGGGCCGCGCGCTCCCACTCCTCCTCGCTCGGCAGGCGCTTGCCCGCCCAGGCGGCGTAGGCCGCGGCCTCCTCGTAGGCGACCCCCGACACGGGCTGGTCGAGCAGCCGGCGGGGCAGGCGCCCGCTCGCCGGCCACACCGCGGGTCGCGAGGCGCCGGTGGCGAGGACGTAGCGCAGGTAGGCGCGGTGGGTGACGGGGGTGCGGTCGATCCAGAACGCCCCCAGGCGCACCTCGCGCATGGGCAAGGCCTCGGGGTCGTCGCGATCGCCCACGACCAGGAAGCCGGCGGGCACCAGCGCCATGTCGCCGTCACCAGGGGTCGCCTCCGGCTCGCCGGAGGTCTCCGGCGGGGCCGGCAGCAGCCGCAGCACCTCGCCCCGCAAGCCCGCCACGTCGAGGCGGCGCGCCGGGTCGGCGGCGAGGGCCCGCTTGATCAGGCCGTCGAAGCGCGGGTCGAGGCCGGGGGTCAGCTCGCTCGGCAGCTCGAGCCCGACCGGCAACCTGCCGGTGAGCACCTCGAACAGCAGCACCCCCAGGGCGAAGGCGTCGGCGGCCGGCGCGGGCGGGGCGCCCGCGCGCCGCTCGGGCGCGAGGTAGGGGAGGGTCGCCAGCCCCTCCTGCTGCTCGCGCCGGTCGGCGCTCGACAGGGAGGCGGCGAGCTCGAGGACCTCCTCGCCCCCCTGCCCGAAGTCGGTGAGGCCCACCCGGACCGGCCGCGCGTCGGGCGCCAGCAGCACGTTGGCGGGCTTGAGGTCACCGTGCACGATCCCGCGCTGATGCGCGAACTCCACCGCGTCGAGGAGGGGGAGCAGCACCGGCCGGAGCAGGTCGCGCCGCAGCGGGCGGCCGCCGAGCAGGCGCCCGAGGTCGGTGGGGTAGCGCTCGAGGACCAGGTAGGCCCGCCCCAGCGCCCGCCCGCGCGCCAGGACCGGGGCGATCGCGGGGTGAGGCGGCGGCGGCGTGGGCGGCCGTCCCGGCCGCTCGTACAGCTTGAGCGCCACGTCCCGCTCTCGCCAGCGCGCGGAGAACACGGTGGCGCTGCCGCCCTGCCCCAGAGGCTCGCCGAGGTCGATCCCCTCCACCAAGCAGGCCGCGCGTAGGCCATGGGCCGCGGTCACCGTCCCTCCTCGTCCCCCGTAGGTATAGACCCCAGCGCGAGCTCCGTCGACCGCCCCCCAAAGAAGCCCTGGCGCGGGAGGCGCGTACGTGCCGCGTCCGCGCAGTACACGCCGCTCCCGAGGACTCGGTTCCAGGAGCCCGCACCTCCGCCGGAGCGTCTCGGGGCAGAAACCACACAACCCGACGGTTCGGAGCACCTCGCGCGGGTGCGGGTCGTCGGAGGGCGTGGCTGTTGGACCCTCCCGGAGCGAGCACCCGCGTGAGGTGGCGCGACAAGGAGGTGCGGGCGTAACTGCGCGCTCCACCGTGTGTCCCTGTCGAGACGGGGAAGCCCGCACCTCCGCCGGAGCGTCTCGGGGGGAATCTGGGGGGCGGAGCCCCCCAGAAACCACACTGGTTCATCACCTTGAACGTTCGTCGGGGCAGGTCTAGAGTACCTCTGTCGGGAGCGCGCACCCGAGGCCTGAAACAACCCGCCGTCCGCGTCTTCAAGGAGGCTCCGTGCGAAAGCTCCTCCCCAACCTCCTGCTGGTCCCCTCGCTCGCGCTGCTCGTCAGCGGAGGCGGTGGCTGCGCCAGCAACCATCCCGTCGAGCGTGTCGAGCGACCGGTCAACGTCACCCACGAGGTGGCGTTCGGCGACTACCGCCGCGTCTACAACACCGCTTATCACATCCTCAACCGCTACGCGGTGATCCAGAACGCCTCCTACCGGCTGGGCACGATCACGGCGCTGGTCAAGGAGGACAACCACCTGTTCGACAAGACGCGCCAGGAGATCGAGGCGCGCATCGTGTCGGCGGGCGGCTTCTACGAGGTGCAGTGCCGGGTCCTCCTCAAGGTCGAGGACAGCGAGCCCGCCACCTTCTCCGACCAGTTCAACCCGCTGTACGACTGGAAGACCGTCGCCAGCGACCCGCAGCTCGAGGTGCGCCTCAACAACGAGATCCGCGCCGCCCTGAGCGGCGGGGCCTGGCAGGCCAAGGAGCCCCTGCGCCCGAACCCCACCGCCCCCGCCGGGAGCGAGGACGCGCGGCCCCGCAAGCAGGGCGTCCGCCCCGCCAGCCGCGACGCGGACAGCGGCGAGGTCAGCACCGACCTGCGCGAGGCGAAGGCCCTCCCCGAGGCGGAGGCCTTCGACCGCCTGGGCGTGACCCGGCTGCGCTACGGCGCCTTCGAGGGCGCCAGCAAGGCGTTCGCGGCCTCGCTGGAGCGCGACCCGCAGGCGCCCTTCGCCCGCTACCTGCTGGCGCAGTCCCTGTTCAGCCAGGGCTCCTTCCGCTCAGCGCAGGTCCAGC
>JAWLGW010000426.1:0-6150 GCA_041690735.1 Planctomycetota bacterium | reverse complement strand
AGCGCCTGCCGGAAGCTCACCACGTCGGGATACCGGTCGTCCGGCGCCGCCCGGGTGGCGCGGTTCGCCACCTCGCCCAGCTCGGCCGGGACCTCGGGCGGGTACTCCACCGGCGCCGAGCGGGCCACCGACTGCAGCGCCGCGGCCACGCTGGCGCCGCCGTGGCGGGGCCGGCCGGTCAGCACCTGGTGCAGGATCGCCCCCAGCAGGTAGACGTCGGTGCGCTCGTCCGCCTGGCCCCGGAGCATCTCGGGCGCCATGTAGGCGGGGGTGCCGCCGGCGGTGCCGCGCCCGGCGCCCAGCCGCACGGCCAGCCCCCAGTCCATGAGGTACACCTCGCCGAAGGGGCCCACCATGACGTTGTCGGGCTTGAGGTCGCGGTGCACGACGCCCCGACTGTGGGCGTACGCGACCGCGTCGCACACCTCCAGCAGCACCTCGAGGTGGCGCGCCAGCGGGTCGCCCGACCACCGGCGGCTGGTCGCCCAGAAGGGGTGGTCCGCCTCGCGCAGCAGCGCGCCCCAGGTCTCCCCCTCGATCCGCTTGAGGACCAGCACCGGGCTGCCGCCCTCGTCGCGTCCCACGGCGTGCACCGGCGCCACGTTCGGGTGCTCGAGGCTCCCCGCCAACCGCGCCTCCGCCAGCAGCGCCTCGGCGGGCTCGGCGCCCAGGCGGTCGGGGCGCAGCGTCTTGACCGCGACCTCGCGCTCGAGCGAGCGCTGCCGCGCCCGCCGGACGACGCCCATGCCGCCTCGCCCGAGCACCTCCAGCGGCTCGAGGTCGCCGCCGCCCTCGCCCTCGCCCGACAACAGCAGCGGAGGCAGCGCCTCCACGGCGCCCGGCGCGGGCGGCGGCGTCGCGACGGTCGCCTCCAGGTGAACGGAGCGAGTGAGGTCGCCGTCGCTCTCGCTCGAGGCCGCGCCCAGACCCTCCGCGCCCAGACCCTCCGCGCCCAGACCCTGCGCGCAGGTGGGCGGCAGCGCGTCGAGGCTCCGCCGGCTGAAGGTCGCCTCCTTGGGCAGACGCGCCGCGACAGGGCTCGCCAGCACCTCCGCCCAGAAGGGGCCGAACCGGGTGGCGTCGGCGTCGGAGGGAGGCGCGGGGGGCGGCACCGGCACCGCGCCCGCAGCCGTGGGAGGCAGGTCCGACGCCGCGCGGGTGGGGGCCGCCTCGGGCGCGGGCGCCTGGCTGGACGAGGCCTCCCGGAGCCCGCCCTCGGTCCGGCCGAACCTGGTGCGCTCGCCTGCGCTCACTCCGCGGCGCCCCCCGCCGCACCCTCCGCCACGGAGGCCTGCAGCGCCGCGATCCGCTCCAGCCGCACCGGGACGCCCTTGTGGAAGGGGGTCTTGGTGAGGGGGTCGCAGTGCTCGGACGAGGTGAGGGCGTTGATCCTGGGGCCGGTCGCCGCCCGGGCCCCGTCCTCGCCCGGATAGGCGAGCCCGTAGCCGTGAGGCAGCGAGACCAGACCCGGCGCGACCACGTCGCTCACCCGGCAGGTGGCGAGGACCGCCCCCCGGCGCGAGCGCACCCGCACCTGCTCCCCGTCGCTGAGCCCGAGGCCCTGGGCGTCCTGGGGGTGGACCCACAGGGCGCCCTCGGGGTCGTCCTTTCGCCAGGCCGGGTCGCGGTAGATCGTGTTGGCGTTGTAGGCCCGCCGCTCGCCGGCCATGAGCAGCAGCGGGTAGTCGGGGTCGACCTGCTCGGGCTCCTCCCCCAGGGCTCGCAGCTCGGTCAGCAGGCTGGGGATCGCCAGCCGGATCCGCCGGTCGGCGGTCCGCAGCAGCGACCAGGTGTCGTCCCACTGGTGCAGGCTGATCGGCGTGCCGCTGGGCGAGGTGAGGAGCCGCTCGAACAGCGCCTCGCCCAGCCCGGCGCCGCGGTCTTCGATCCCGGCGCGCGCCACCGCCGCCCCGTGGCGCTGGGCGTAGAACTGCGCGGCCCCCCACAGGGTGGCGGCCGCCTGCAGGTCGGGCGGCAGCGCCTTCCCGAGGGTCTGATACAGGATCAGCGGCGTCATTGGCGCGAGGCGCGGCTCGAGGGCCAGCTTCGCCCGCAGGGCGAGGGGGAACAGGCGCAGCCGTCGCGCCCGCCGGTCGAGGCGGGCCACCCGCTCCAGGAGGGGGAACCGCTCGGGCAGCGCGCCCAGGGCCACGCACAGGCGGCGGTAGATCTCGGGCTCGGCGAGGGTCCCCGGGCGCGGCGGCAAGACCGGGTGGCGCAGGTGGAAGCTGTTGTGGGGGAAGCCGAGGTTGAAGAAGGTCGCCTCGACCTTCTCCAGCTGCGAGGAGGCGGGGAGCACGTAGTGGCTGCGGGCCGCGGTCTCGGTCAGCGCCACGTCGATCGTGACCGACACCTCCAGCCGCTCGAAGGCCGCCTCGTAGGCGGCGGTGTCGGCGCCCGACACCAGCGGGTTGGCGCTCTCGACGATGAGCGCCCGGACCCGCTCCGGGTGATCGGTGGCGATCTCGGCCGGCAGGACGTTGGGCGGGTACAGCTTGGCGATCGGGTGCATGCCCGTGACCCGCGTCCTGGCGGCGGCGGGGTCGCCCTTGGGCGGCGAGTGACCGAGGAGCGGCACCAGGAAGGAGTGGAGGCTGTTGGTCCCGGGGCGGCCGAAGTGGCCGCACACCAGGAACAGCAGCTTCTCGAGGTACGAGTTGAGGGTGCTGTGGCGGCTCTGCTGCAGGCCGAGGTCGGCGCGCACCGTGGCCGCCCGGGCGCCCGCGAACCGGCGGGCCACGTCGCGCGCCGCCGCCGGGTCGACGCCAGCCCGGCGGGCGAAGGCGTCCACGGGCACCTCGCGCAAGGCGGCGAGCACCGGCTCCGCCTCGCGGGTCCGCGCGGACAGGAAGGCGGCGTCGTGGCGCTCCTCCTGCACGATCGTCCCCAGCAGGGCCGCCAGCAGGAAGGCGTCGTGACCGGGGCGCACCTGCAGGTGCACGTCCGCCAGCCGGGCGGTCTCGGTGCGGCGGGGGTCGATCACCACCAGCGTGCGGGCGGGGTCCTGGTGGAGCTCCTGCAGGACCCGGCGGGCGCGGGGAAAGCCATGCGACTGAAAGGGGTTGGTGCCTACCAGCAGCGCCACCTCCGCCCCCTCCACGTCGCTGGTCGCGTGGCAGGTCTGGCGGCCGAACAGCTCCCCGTTGACCCAGAAGTCGCCCGTCTTCTCCTGCGCCAGGGCGCTGTACACGTAGGGCGTCCCCAGGGCCGCCCGGAGGCAGGACCCGTACACGCCGCCCAGGTGGTTGCCTTGCCCGCCGCCGCCGTAGGTCGCGACGCAGTGGCCGCCGTGGCGCTCCCTCAGCGCGCGCAGGCGCGCGGCGATCTCGCCGATCGCCTGGTCCCAGGAGATCGCGGCGAACGTGCCGTCGGCCTGGCGCTTGAGCGGGCTGCCCAGGCGGTCGGCGTGGTTCTGGTAGTGGTCGAGGCGGGCCGCCTTCTGGCACAGGTAGCCCCGCGACTCGGGGTGGGCGGCGTCGCCGCGCACCTTGGCGATCCGTCCCCCGTCGAGCTGCAGCAAGAGCCCGCAGTTCTCGCTGCACAGGATGCAGGCCGTCGGGACCCCCTCGCTCACGGGCACCTCCTCGCGCGGGCGATCGTAGTCGAGCCGGACCGGCTGGCGGGGGCCCCCGGCGCGACCGCTTGGCCGGAGGGCGACGACGGGACACCATGAGCGGCCGCAGGAGGACGCCGTGAGCTCCGAGAGCACGATCCGCTACCAAGACTTCGCCAAGGTCGACGTCCGCGTGGGCACCGTGGTCCGCGCCGAGCCGTTCCCCGAGGCGCGCGAGCCGGCGCTCAAGCTGTGGATCGACTTCGGCGCAGCGCTCGGCGTGCGCAAGACCTCCGCCCAGCTCACGGAGCGCTACACGCCCGAGGCGCTGGTCGGCCGCCAGGTGGCGGCGGTGGTCAACTTCCCGCCCAAGCAGGTCGGCCCGCTCATGTCCGAGGTGCTGGTGCTGGGGGTGGCCGACGCCGAGGGAGCGGTGGCGCTGTTCGTGCCGGACCGACCGGTCCCCAACGGCGGGCGGCTGTATTGAGCGCTCCGCCGTTCAGGAGCGCTGCCCACGCCGAGCCTCGCCCGCGAGCAGCACCACGACCCGCGCGTCGACGTTGAGCACCTCCACCCCGGGCGCCACCACCGCGTACGGATCGCTCCAGTGGCTGTGGCCGCACACCACCAGGACTCGCGCCGGCGCCTCGGCGAGCAGCTCGCGCACCTCGGGACGACCGCGTCGCCGCCCGCCCCCCGCTGGGGCGTCGGGCCCCTCGTGCAGCACCAGCACGTCCACCTCCCGCAGCAGGACGTCCGTGACTCCGTCGAGGAACTCGGGCAGGAGCCGTCGCTGCAGGCGCCGCGGATTACCGACGATCCCGCCGACGCCGCCGACGCGCAGGCCGTCCACCGAGACCGTCGCTCCGTCGAGCAGGTGCCCCCGACCCCGCCGTGCGAACCGTCGCCCATTCGGGTCGTCGCCGCCGAAGGTGTCGTGGTTGCCCGCCACCCCCGCGACCCACCGGAAGCGGCTGGCGAAGGCCTCCCACACCGGCCGCACGTCGCCCGAGCCGCCGCGGGCGTCGCAGGCCGGCACGGTGTACAGGTCGCCCGCCAGCAGGACGCCGGTCCGCTCGGGGGGCGGGAGCAGCCCGGCCGCGCCGAGTCCGGCCACCTCGGCGGCGAGCACCTCGCCCAGCAGACGCCCCGGCACGCCGTCCGCGTCCTCCCGCCCCTGCAGGTCGGCGGCGCACAGGATCGCGTCGAGCCCGCTCGGCAGCCGATCGACCCAGGCCCGGTGCAGCGGCAGGGTCCTGTGCTCGACCGTCCCTCGCCGGCCGGCGTCGAGGTAGGGGAGCGCCCACAGGGGGGTCGGTTCGACTTCACGCACGGTGAGGTTCATGAGGGGCAAGACGGCGACGGCGGGGAGCGCTGTCGGCGGCGACGCGGCAGGTGATAGAACCACCCCCTCGGCAGGGAGGGTCGCGTGAGCGAGGCGAGCTACGGAGCGGTCGGTCGACGGGTGGTCCTGCGCGCGCTCGGCGAGGACCCCCTCGACGCGATCAAGCACCACCTGGTCCTCGAGGAGCAGCCGCCGCCCGACCCCGCGGCGCTCGGGCCCGAGGACGTAGTGGTGGCGGTCCAGGCCGCCCAGATCAACTGGGTGGACCTGCTCATGACCAGCGGGCAGTACCAGCACCGCCTCGAGCCGCCCTACACCCCGGGGCTGGAGTACAGCGGCGTCGTCGCCTGGGTGGGCGACGCCGTCGAGCGGGTCGCGGTGGGCGACCGGGTGCTCTCCGACGGCCTGCTCACCGGCCCGCGCTCCAAGGGGTCTCACCAGCGGTGGGGCGGGTGGGCCAGCTACGCGGTCGCGCCCCAGCAGGCGCTGCTCCCGCTGCCCGAGCCGCTGGGCTTCGACCAGGGCTGCAGCCTGCTGGGCAACTACGAGACTGCTTACCACTGCCTGATCGCCCGCGGCCGCCTGCAGGCCGGCGAGACCGTGTTGATCCACGGCGCCTCGGGGTCGACCGGGCTGGCGGCGGTCCACCTGGCCAAGCTCGTGGGCGCGACGGTGATCGCCACCGGGCGCTCACCCGACAAGCTGGCCGTGGTGGCGGCGCAGGGCGCGGACCACGTGGTCTCGACCGCGCCGGGCCCCGACGGGGAGCCGGCCCGCTGGCGGCAGGGGGTCAAGGACCTCACCGGCGGCGCCGGGGTAGACGTGGTCTACGACGGCGTGGGCGGCGCGATCTCGGTGGAGAGCCTGCGGTGCGTCACCTTCGGGGCCCGGTTCCTGATCGTGGGCTGGGCCGCCACCCCGGCGCTCGACCGCGCCAACACCCTCCCGACCAACCTGATCCTCATGAAGGGCCTCGACGTCCTGGGCTGCCCCACGGCGATCACCACCCACCGCGACCCGAGCGTGCGCGCCGAGCGCCTCGAGCGCCTGCTGGGCTGGGTGCGCGAGGGGCGCCTCCGGCCCCACGTGGGCGGCGCGTTTCCCCTCGAGCGGCTGCAGGAGGGGCTGCGGGCGAAGTGGAGGAGCCAGGTCGTCGGAGGGTGCGTGCTGCGGGTGCGCTAAACGGAGGTGCACGATCATGGATGGCTGACCATGCATCACATCTCTGTCGGTGTCGGATGCTCCGCTAGGG
>JAWLGW010000425.1:0-6164 GCA_041690735.1 Planctomycetota bacterium | reverse complement strand
CGCGGCCGCCTGGGCGTCGCCCGTCGCCGGCGCCGGGTCGGCGGGACGCGCCGCCCGCGCCGCCTCCAGCGCCGCCTCCAGCTCGGCGACCCGCTCGCGGGCCGCCGCCAGCTCGAGGCGCACCCGCCGGTCCTCCGCCTCGAGGCTGATCGAGGGACGCGCGGCGCGCTCGCGCCGCGCCGGCTCGCCCGCCGCGGCGATCGCCTGATCGTACGAGGCGCCGACCGGGTCGAAGGGCGGCAGCAGCAGCTGATCGCGCGCGTCCTCGATGATGTCCAGCAGCGCCTCGGACGCCTCCGGCGCCGCCGGATCGACCCCCGAGCGCGCCACCAGGATCCCCAGGGCCGGCATCCGACCCAGCAGCGCGAAGGCGAGGGTGCGCAGGCGCTCCCCGGTGGAGTCGCGCAGCGCCTCGGCCGCCGCCGCCTCGACCCGGCCCAGCGCCTCGGGACCCGGCGTCAGGAGCTCGAGGCTCAGCTCCACCTCGCGGGCCGCCTGCTCGACCTGCGCGCGGTCGAGGCGGTCCAGCTGTCGCCGCACCAGCTCGACCTGCCCCGCCCGCAGGGCGTCGCCGATCAGGGCCAGCCGGTACGAGGTGGTGGCCTCACTGCCGTCGGGTCCGTCGCGGGCGGCCAGCAGCTCCACCGCCTGTTCGGCGCTCCGCCACAGGCCCACCACCGCCAGCTGACCGGCCACCACCTGCAGGTGCGGCGTGGGGAGAGAGGTGAGGTCCAGCCGGCCGAGGTCGCGCGCCCGCAGGCAGGTCAGCTCGTCGGGCTTGACGTGCCGGTGCGGGGCCGCGAGGAACGCGTCGAGCGTCACCCCCGGGACCGGCGAGGGCTCCGCCTGCGCCAGGGCCTCGCCCTGGCCTTCGCAGCACTTCTTGAACTTCTTGCCGCTCCCGCAGGGGCAGGGGGCGTTGCGGCCCACCTTGTCGGCGCCGCGCCGAACGGTGACGGCCCCGACCAGGGGCGCCGGCGGCTCCTCGGGCAGCAGCTCCTGCGCCGGCGCTCCCAGCCGCAGCTTGCCCACCAGCTCACGCCGCAGGGCGGGGGCGCCCTCGGCCTCCACCGCCTCGACCCACCCGCGGGCCAGCTCGCGCAGGTACGGGTCCCCCAGGCGGCGAGCCGCCAGCCCGAGCAGCAGCCCCGCCTCCTCGTCGAGCTCGATCCGCGCCACCCGCCGCAGCTCGACCACCAGCTCGCGCGGCGGCGCGCGGTCCTCCAGCCGCTCGACGGCGAGCAGCAGCGCCAGGGCGCGCAGGTCGGGGAACAGCTGCGAGGCGCGCCCGGCGCTCACCAGCAGCGCGTCCTGCGCCTCGGCGGGGCACGCGCCGATCAGCGCCAGGAGCTGCTCCCGCTCCTCGACCAGCGGGAGGGCCCGGCGGACCTCCGCCGGCTCCAGGGCCAGCCCCGCGGCCGCCCGAGCCAGGAGCAACACCACCGCCGCGCCGTCCAGGCGCTCCAGGGCAGCCTCCAGGGCCGCCGTCACCTCGGGTTCCTGGCGCGCGGCCCAGGCCGCCACCCCACGCCGGGTCAGCGGCGTCGCTCGCGCCTCCTCCAGCAGCCGCTCCGTTTGCTCTTCGCCAGCCATGGGCGGAGCATGCCAGACCCGCCACCGCGCGACGAGTGCGAGGGGCTGCCGCAAGGCCACCGACCGTCACCCTGACACCTGATCGGGTCGTCCCGGGCTGGGAAATCGAGCCCCCCTGTGCAACGCTCAGGGTGCGGGCGGAGACCAGGAGGGTCCATGGCCAAAGCCGATTCGAGCCGACTCGAGGCGCAGGGACGCAGCGCTCGCGGACGCTCGCGCGACGAGGGAGAGGCGCTCGAGCCCTCGCGCCGCCAGCCCGGCCCTCCCGACGCCGCAGCGACGGAGCGCCCCTCCGGCGCGTCCCTCAACGAGGACGGCATCCTCGAGCCCGCCCGTCGCACCAGCTTCCCGCAGGACCGCGCGCGCGATCCGGACGAGCAGCCGAGCCCGGCGGCTGGCGAGGGTGGCGGCGAGGGTGGCGGCGAGGGTGACGGCGGGGGCGCAGGGGAGGAGGACGCCACCCCGGCGACCGAGGCCCAGAGCAGCCGGGCGGCCGAGCTGTTCGCGCAGATCAGCGAGGAGGCGGACGCGGACGCCGCGAGCGCCACGCCCGAGCCGCCACCCGCGCGCTCGTCGGGGCGCCTGCCGATCCCCGACACGGGGCCGCTGGAGGTGCGCCGCCCCGGCAGCAGCAACCGCGCCCCGTTCCTGGCGGTGCTGGGGACCCTGGCCGCGGTGGCGACGGCGCTGTACTTCGTCGAGCAGCGGGATCAGCCGCTCACGCGGGAGCAGGAGCTGGCGCGGCGGGCCGAGCTGCCCCCGGGACGCGACCTGCTCCTGCTCGAGCTGGGTGACCCGCTCCAGGGCGAGCACACCCTCGCTGCCTGCCTCGACGCGCTCGGGCCCGAGGCGGCGACGACCCTCGAGCAGCTGGCGGCTCAGGGCGGCGCGATCACGCTCCGCCGGCGCGCCTTCGAGCTGTGGTGGCGCCAGGGCTTCGGCAAGGCGCCTGGAGCCCGGCTCCGCCTGCTACGGGCTCTTAGCGAGGCCGGAGGCGAGCCCGACAAGCTGGTGCTCGAGCAGCTGGCCCGAGACTTCGAGCAGCGGCTGCCGGCCGACGCGGGGGCGATCGAGGCCCTGGCGTGGGCCCAGGGCCCGGTGTGGCGGACCCTGGTCGAGGTGCTCGGCCGCCCGGGAGGCCCCGAGGCCAAGGTCCGGGCCGACGCGCTCCGAGGGCAGCTCGAGCGAGACGACGCGCAGGCCACCGCGCTCACAGCGTTGCTCCGCACCGGCCACGGGCCGGCCGACGGGCTGGTGCGCCTGGTGGAGCGCCGCACCCTCCAGTGGGCCGAGGGGGAGGGCCGGCCGATCCTCCTCGAGTTGGTGCGCGCCCGGCCCGACGACGCGCGGGCGCTCCTCGACCTGGGCGAGGACGGCCCGGCGGCCCTGGCCCTCGACCTGCTGGGCGAGGTGAAGAGCGAGCGGGCGCAGCGGATCCTCATGGCGACCCTGCGCGACCGGGAGCGCCGCTCGACCCGGGTCCGGCTGCGGGCGATCCTCGGCCTGGGCCGATCCGCCGCGGCCGAGGCCACCTGGCCCCTGGCCCTGGTGGCCCTGAGCCCCACCGAGGAGGAGGCGCTCAGGGACGAGGCGCGGCGGGCGCTCGCCAAGCTCAAGGTGGCGGACGTCCTGCAGCAGCTCCAGCCGCACCTGGCCCCGGAGAAGCCGGAGACCGAGCGGCACTACGCGCTGCGCGGGCTGGGCCTGGTCCAGCCGATCGACGCCCAGGCGCCGCTCCTGCAGGTGGCGCGAGGGGACCCCTCGCCCGAGCTGCGGCGGCTGGCGCTGCGCCTCCTCAGCGACCCCCTCGGCGACGGCAACGTCAAGAAGGCCCTCGGCCGGCAGGTCGCCACGGTGCGCCAGATCGCCCGCCAGGACCGTGACCCGGGGGTGCGCGCGGCGGCGGGCAAGCTGTACCAGGCGCTGACGGGTCAGGCGCCGTAGGCGATCCCCGCGAGGCCAGGACGCCCTTGCCCCCTGGCGCGTCGGCAGGAGGGAGGCACACTGACGTCTCCTTCCTGAAGGGAGCGTGAGCTCCGTGAGTCCGCCCGAGCGCGAGGGCCTCAGCGCGCACGTCGTGCGACCTGCGACGTTCGGGGTGGTCACTTACGATCGCCACCCCCAAAGAACCCGCCGAGCTTGTGCTCCGTCTGAGCACCTATCGGAGGTCGTATGCGCACCCGCTGGCTGTTCCTCGCCGTCACCGTCGCCGCCGCCACCTGCGCCGGCTGCCCCGGGCCCAGCGACGCCCAGGAACGGCCGCTGACGCCTCCGCCGCCGCTCGCCGGCGATGGCGAGCCCCAGGCAGAGGGCCCTCCCTTCCGGCTGGGGGAGGGCGACGCCGCCGTCACCCCCTACACGCCGGTCGAGCCGGGCGACGCGCGCCCCCTCGACCCGGACGTCACCGAGCGCCTCCTGCGCCGTCTGCCGGACCTCGAGCAGGCGGAGCGGCAGCCCTTCGCGCGCCGGCAGGGGCCGCCGCCGCCGCCGCGGACCGGCGCCACCGAGCACCAGCCCTTCCCGCCCGAGGGCGAGCGGCCGGCGCCGCCTCAGCCCACGACCGAGCCCCTGGAGGTGGTCCGGTTCGCTCCGGATGGCGAGGTCCCGCTGGCCCCGCACCTCTCGATCACCTTCTCGCAGCCCATGGTCGAGGTCGCCTCCCTCGCGGACGTGGCCCAGGCCGAGGTCCCGGCGCGGCTGACCCCGCAGCCCCCCGGCCGCTGGCGGTGGCTCGGCACCCAGACGCTGCTGTTCGAGCCCGCGGGCGGCCGCTTCCCCATGGCCACCGAGTATCGAGTGGAGGTCCCCGCCGGCACCCGGCCCGCCGCGGGCGGCGCCCTCGCCGAGGCGGTCACCTTCGGCTTCCGCACCCCGGCGCCCTCGGTGGTGAGCGCGACGCCGGCGAGCGACCACGCCCGCCCCGACGACATGATCGCGATCACCTTCGACCAGGCGATCGCGCCCGGCGCGGTCCTGGAGGCGATCCGGGTGGAGGCGGCCGGGGAGGCGGTGCCCACGCGCCTCCTGGACGCCGAGGCCGCCCGCCAGGCGCTGGCCGCGCGAGGGCTCTCCGGCGAGGACCTCGCCCGCGCGCTGGAGCGGACGGTGCTGTTCCGGCCGCAGCGCCCGCTCCCCAAGGCCGCGCAGGTCGCGGTGCAGGTGGGGCCCGGCGTCCCCTCGGCCGAGGGACCGCGCCGTACCGGCGCGCCCACCCGCCACACCTTCCGCACCTACGGGCCGCTGCAGGTGACCGGCCACCGGGCCGGGTGGGGCGACTCCTGCCCTCCGGGCGCGCCCTTCTGGGCGACGTTCAGCAACCCCCTGGCGGCGCAGGACCTCTCCGAGCGCTCCGTCGAGATGGAGCCCGAGGTCCCCGGCCTGCGCGTCGAGGTGCACGGGAGCCAGCTGAGCCTGCGAGGCGCCACCCGCGCCAACACGACCTACCGGGTGCGGCTGCTCCCCGGGATCGCAGACGTGTTCGGGCAGACCCTGGGCGAGGCCAAGACCCTCACCTTCCGCACCACCGACCCGCGTCCGTTCCTGCACGCCGTCGGCGGCGACATGCTGGTCCTCGACCCCGCCGCCTCGCCGCCCCGGTTCCGGGTACGCTCGATCGGGATCGAGGCCCTGCGGGTGCGGGTGCACCGCGTGGAGCCGCGACGGGACTACGAGCGCTACCGGGAGTGGCAGGGCGAGCGCTGGCGCCACCCCCACGAGCCCCCGCCGGGCGAGGCGGCGATCGACGAGGTGGTCCGCTGCGCCCGCGGCGTCGAGGACTGGAGCGAGACCGCGATCGACCTGAGCGCCGCGCTCACCGAGGCGCGCGGCCACGCGATCGTGTTCGTGGAGCCGGCTTCGTGGGCCCGGGAGGGCGGGCGCCGTCCGCCGCAGGTCCGGGCCTGGGTGCAGGCCACCCAGCTCGGGCTGGACGCGCAGGCCGACGCGACCGAGCTTCAGGCCTGGGTGACCCGCCTCGAGGACGGCGCCCCGGTAGCCGGCGCGCAGGTGACCTTCCTGAACGGCGACGGCGCCGGCGCCTCCACCGACGCCGAGGGCCTGGCGCGGCTGGCGCTGCCGACGCCGCGCGCGCTGGCGCTCCTCGCCGAGCGCGAGGGCGACGCCGCCCTCCTCACCGGCCACTGGCGCGAGCGCGACCTGGGGGTGCAGCTGCGCCTGTTCACCTTCGACGATCGCCACCTGTACCGGCCGGGTGAGGAGGTGCACCTCAAGGGCTGGGCCCGCCAGGTCGACCTGCGCGCGGGCGGCGACGTGCTGCCCTTCGACGGGCCCCGCACCCTCCGCTACGAGGTCCGCGACGGGCGCCACCAGGAGATCGCGAAGGGGACGGTGACGCTCGACGACCAGGGCGGCTTCGACCTCGCGTTCGGCCTCCCGGACACGGCGCACGTGGGGCGGGCCATGGTCCGCTTCGGGCGGCACCACCACGCCTTCAAGATCGCCGAGTTCCGCCGCCCCGAGTTCGAGGTCGCGGCGCGGGTCGCCGCCCCGGGTCCGCACCTGCCGGGCGGACAGGCGGTGGTCACCGCCCAGGCCCGCTACTTCGCCGGCGG
>JAWLGW010000424.1:0-6181 GCA_041690735.1 Planctomycetota bacterium | reverse complement strand
CGCGACACCGCCAGCGAGTGGTCGTTCTGGAGCGACCTGCAGCCGAGCTGGCAGCAGGCGGAGGCCGCCCTGGAGGCGGCCGCCGAGCCCAGCGCCGAGACGGCGCCGGCGCTGGAGCGGGCGCGCGCGCGGGTCCTCAGCAGCGCCGAGGCGCTCCTGCGGGAGCGCAGCGAGGAGGCCTGCCGGGCCGCCCTGGGCGGGCGCGGCCTGCTGCGCGAGGCGGGGGCGCAGGCCCAGCGCGAGCTGCGGGCCGCCCTCGGCACGCGCGATCAGGCGAACCGGCTCGACCTCATGCTGGCCCTGCTCCGCAAGCTCCGCGGGACGGAGGCCGACGTCACCCGCAAGGAGGCCGAGGCGGCCCTGGCCATGGCCCGGCTGCGGGTGGGCGACGAGGCGCTGAAGGTCGGCCTGAAGGCCTACGAGCAGGCGCGGGAGCACCTGCGCTCGGGGGCGTCGCTGCTGGCGATCGACGGGCTGAAGGCGGCGCGCGACGCCTGGCAGGGCCTGCAGCCCCCGGCCCCCGCCGGGACGCTGCACCCCGCGGTGCAGATCCGCGACGCCTTCGTCCACCAGATCACCCGCCGCAAGGAGGTCGACACCTTCGCCTCCATCGCCGCGGCGCCCGGCGGCCGCCTGGTCGCGATCGAGCACTCGGCCCGCTCGAGCTCCAACCTGTACCTGATCGGTGTGGAGGACGGCGAGCTGCGGGTGGTGACCAAGCACCCGGTCCTCGCCAACGGGTTCCACGTGGCGGCGGCCGGCGTGGACCGTGACGGGAACCACAGCTACTGGGTGGCCGCGACCGGCAGCGGCGGCTCACAGCTGGAGCGGTACACCTTCGACCCCCGCGGCGCCTTGATCCCCCGCGCCTCCAAGCCGATCGCCGTCGGCGACTGGGTGTACGACCTCGCCGTCGCCCCCGACGGGCGGCTGCACGTGATCCTCCAGGACGAGCTGATCACCTTCTTCGACGGGGTGGAGGAGGCTCGGCAGCGGATCTCGCGCCAGTTCACCTCGGAGCGGATCCCCCGCCGGCACGTCGCCGCCCTGCCCGGCGGCAAGCTGGTCCTGAGCGGCGTCCGCGAGGGCGCGCAGGCCGACGAGTCGAGCTGGCGCTGCCTCCTGCAGGAGCTGACCCCCCGCGGCGCCGCCGAGCCGACCGCGATCCCGGGGGCCAACCTGCTGGCGATCGCCCCCCTGGGCGACCGGCTGGTGGCGGTCGACCTCGCCGACAAGGGCGGCGAGGCCTACCTCCTCGACGCGGACCTCGCCTCGCCCAAGCACCGCACCGCCTTCGCCGGCTCGGTGGGGGCGCCCTTCCGCCCGCGCCTGGCGCTGGACGTGGTCGCCTCGGGGCCCTACGTGTTCGTGCTCGACTTCAAGGGCGGCAACGACTCGCTGCGCCGCAAGCGCGTCCTCGCCTTCGAGTGGAAGTAGACGAGCGAACCGCCACCCTCGTCGCGTGACGCAGTCAGCCCTCAGCGATCAGCCGTCAGCCGTCAGGGTGACCTGTACGTCGCAGGCTCCTCGCGCAAGAGCCGAGCGGGTCACACTCTCCGCTGACTGCTGATCGCTGATCGCTGACAGCTGACTGCTCACCGCCACTTCGAGCGCTCCTGCTGCCACAGCTCGACGAGCTGCTCCCAGGCGGCCTTGTTCATCCAGGAGGCGCGCAGGACCCAGACGCTGTCGTCGCCCGGCCGCTGCTCGATCAGCCACATCTCCTCCCCCGGCCGGAGCACGGCCCGGCCCGCGAAGCGGAGCTGGGGGTCCCCCCAGCTCTCCTGATAGGTGGCCTGCACCACCACCACGCCCGGCTCGAGGGGGTCTTCGCCGGTCCAGGCGATCCGCCCCTGGGCGTTGAGGCCCAGCGCCGTGCGCGGGCCGCGCTGCACCCGGAACCACTGCACGCCCAGGACCTCGACCGGGCCCTCCAGCTCGCACAGCTCGCCGTCCTCCACGTAGCCCGCCGCGTCGGCGATCCGATCGCCGCGGACCTCCGCGTCGAGCGGCCCCTCCACCACGAGCACGTCCCGGTCGCGCAGGCGGCTGCGGGACAGCACCGTGGGGAGGTCGCCGGGGTCGAACCGCTCCAGGGAGACCGACAGGATCGCCTCGCGCCCGGCGTGCTGCTCCCGGTCGCGCACGAAGCGCTCCAGCAGCGCCACCTGCTCCGGGGAGCCGAACACGTCGAGCGCCGGCCGCTCGAGCTCCATGAGGCGCGGCTGCAGCTCCGCCGTGGGCGGCGCGATACGGACGGCCTCGCCGGGACGGGCCCCCGGCAGCACCACCAGGTCCCGAGCCGCGGCGGCGTAGACGGCGGCGTCGGGCGCCGGAACGCGCCGGACCACCGTCACGGAGCTCACCGGCCCGACCAGCGTGTACGGGTCGAGCACCGGCGGCGCTGCGCGCAGCACGCCCGGCGGCCCGCTGACGCAGCCGGCCAGGCCCGACGCGACCAGGAGGGGGGCGAAGGAGGTGAGCAGCGGAGTCCTCACCTCGCCACGATGGCAGCGGGACGCCAAGTCGTCACGCTCGGCAGCCGACGATCGCCGCTGAGCCCTACAACGGTGGGGGTTAGGAGCGGCCGGCCTCGCGTTCGCGCTGCAGCAGGTCCTCGACCCGGCGCCGCACCACCTCCGGGCTCGCCTTGCCCTTGGTGGCCTTCATGACCGCGCCCACGATCGCGCCCGCCGCCTTCTGCTTGCCCGCCAGCAGGTCGGTCACCGCCTTGGGGTTGGCCGCCCAGGCGGCGTCGGTGGCGGCGATCACCGCCTCCTCGGCCACCGCCTCGATGCCATGGCGCGTCATGACCTCCCGCGGCCCCCGCCCCTCGTCTGCCATCCGCGGCCACACCTGCTTGAGGGCCAGGTCCTTGGGGAGCTCGCCGCCGGCGACGATCGCGTACAGCTCGGCGGTGTGCTCCGGCGGCACCGGGCAGTCCTCCGCCCCCACCCCGCGCGCGTTGAGGAGCGCCGCCACCTGATTGAGCACCAGCGTGGCCGCCTCCGCGGCCGGCACCCCCCGGGCGACCACCTGCTCGAAGTACGCCGCCAGCGCCCGGTCCCGGGTCAGCACCTCGGCCGGCGCCTGCGCCAGCCCCAGCGCCTCCACGTAGCGACGCCGCCGCGCGCCGGGCAGCTCCGGGAGGGCCGCCCGCACGGCCTCCAGCCGCGCGGCGTCGATCCGCACCGCCGGCAGGTCCGGCTCGGGGAAGTAGCGGTAGTCGTGCGCCTCCTCCTTGGTGCGCATGGAGCGGGTCCGCCCGCTCCAGCCGTCCTTGCTCCCCGGGAGCAGCGGCAGCACGTCGGCGAGCGCGGCCCGCACCGCCAGGGGGACGTCCTCCTCGAACGCCCCCTCCGCCGCGCGGGCGTCCGCGGCGTCAGGGCTCCAGCCCTCGTCCCACAGGCGCGTCTCCTGGCGCGGCCGCCGCCCGGCCTCGAGCAGGGCCACCTGCCGGGCGCGCTCGTAGGCGACCGCCTTGCGCACGGCCGCGTAGCTGTTGAGGTTCTTGATCTCGACCCGAGGCCCCAGCTCCTCCGCGCCCACCGGGCGCACCGACACCGAGGCCTCGAACCGCAGGTTGCCCTCCTGCATGCGGCAGCGCGACACCTCGAGGGCGCGCAGCAGCTCGGTGAGGGTCTCCATGTAGTCGTCGACCTCGTCCACCGAGCGCATGTCGGGCTCGGTCACGATCTCCGCCAGGGGGGTGCCCGCCCGGTCGAAGTCCACGCTGGCGGCGCCCGGCAGGTGGGACAGCTTGCCCGCGTCCTCCTCCAGGTGCACGTCGCGGATCCGCACCCGGCTCCCCGAGCGCAGCAGCTCCAGCGCGCCCCCGGCCCCGCCGATCGGCCGGTACAGCTGGGTGATCTGGTAGTTCTTGGGGAGGTCGGGGTAGAAGTAGTTCTTGCGGTCGAAGGCGCACACCTCGGGCACCGCGCAGCCCAGCGCCGCCGCGATCCGCAGCGCCGCCTCCACCGCCGCCCCGTTGAGCACCGGCAACGAGCCCGGCAGCCCCAGGCACACCGGGCAGGTGCGGGCGTTCACCGGGGCGCCGAACTCGACGGCGCAGGCGCAGAACAGCTTGCTGCGGGTGTCGAGCTGGGCGTGCACCTCCATGCCCACCACCAGCTCGTAGCGCGCCAGCGGGTCGCTCACGGGGTCACCTGCGCCGCGTCTGGGGTCGAGTCTGGTGGCGAGTCGGACGGCGGCAGTCCCGCCGGCCGCCGCGCGGGCAGGGCCAGGGCGCGCTCGAAGCCCGCGGCGACCTCCAGCAGGGCCGGGTCGGACCAGCGCGCGCCCACCAGCTGCAGCCCCACCGGCAGGCCGGCGCCCGTGAACCCGCACGGCAGCGAGACCGCGGGGAGGTCGGCCAGGTTGATCGCCACGGTCATGACGTCGACCGCATACAGGGCCAGCGGGTCGCGCGCCTTCTCGCCCAGCCGGAAGGCCGGCTCGGGCGAGGTGGGGCCGACGAGCGCGTCGACGCCGTCCAGCGCCCGCTCGAGGTCGGCCCGGATCCGCCGCCGGACCCGCATGGCGCGCAGGTAGTAGGCCTCGTAGTAGCCGCTGGAGAGCACGAAGGTCCCCAGCAGGATCCGCCGCTTGACCTCCGCTCCCAGGGCCGCGTCGCGGGTGCGCGCCGACATGGCGACCGCGTCCGGCGCCCCCTGCGCTCGGGCGCCGTAGTGGACGCCGTCGTAGCGCGCCAGGTTCGATGAGGCCTCGGCGGTGGCGACGAGCTGATAGGCCGGCACCGCCGCCTGAGCCAGGTCGAGGTCGACCTCGCGCACCTCCGCCCCCGCGGCCCGCGCCGCCTCGACCGCGGCCTCCACCTGCGCGCGGACCTCGGGGTCGGTGGTGAGCTCTCGCCAGGCCCGCACCACCCCCAGCACCTTGCCCTGCAGCGCGCCGCGCGCGGTCGCCGCGGCGAACGGCGCGGGCCCTCCCCACAGGCTCGCTCGCGCGCCGGCCGCCGCCGCCTCGCGCGGGTCGCGGCTGGTGGCGTCGTAGGGGTCGGGGCCCCACAGGGCGTCGAGGGCCAGCGCGGCGTCCGCGGTGGTGCGCGCCAGCGGCCCCACCTGGTCGAGGGAGGAGGCGAAGGCGATCAGCCCGTAGCGCGACACCAGCCCGTAGGTCGGCTTGACGCCCACGCACCCGCACAGCGCCGCCGGCTGCCGGATCGAGCCGCCGGTGTCCGAGCCGAGGGCCAGGGGCACCTCGCCGGCGGCGACGGCCGCCGCGCTCCCGCCCGACGAGCCTCCCGGCACCCGCTCCAGGTCCCAGGGGTTCTTGGTGGGGCCGAAGGCCGAGTTCTCGGTGGAGGAGCCCATGGAGAACTCGTCGAGGTTGAGCTTGCCCACGGGCACCGCGCCGGCGGCCACCAGGCGAGCCACCGCGGTCGCGGTGTACGGCGGGCGGAACCCGGCCAGCGCCCGGGAGCCGGCGGTGGTCTCGACCCCTTCCAGGCACAGGTTGTCCTTGATCCCCAGGGGCACGCCGGCCAGCGGACCGGGGTCGTGTCCCGCGGCCACCTGCCGATCGACGGCGGCGGCCGCCGCCCGCGCGGCGTCGGCGGTCACCTGCAGGAAGGCGTGCAGCGCCGGCTCCAGCGCGGCGATCCGCGCCAGATGCGCCTCGACCACCTCGACCGCCGAGGCCTCGCCCCCGCGCACGGCGGCGGCGATCGCCTGAGCGTCGCGCCCCGCCCAGCCGCTCACCCCTCGCCCCCGCTCAGCACCGGCGGCGTCGCGAACCCGCCGTCCGCCGCTCGCTGGGGCGCGTTGGCCAGGGCGCGCTCGGGGTCGAGCGAGGGGCGCGTCGCGTCCGGGCGCAGCCGCCCGACCGGCACCGCGTCGCTCAGGCCCGGCTGCTCCTCGAGCCGGTCCGCGTCCGAATCCACCGCCTCCAGATCGGCGACCCAGCTCAGCATGCGCCGCAGGTGCTCGCCCAGCCCCTCCGCCTCCTCGGCGGAGAGCTCCAGGCGCGCCAGGCGCGCCAGGTGGGCCACCTGCTCGGGAGAGATCGGAGCGGGAGGCTGGGCCATCGAGACCTCTCGGTACGTGACGAGCGCTGAGCCGGGCCTCGCCCGCTCAGCGCTCGGAGTCACAGCTCTCAGCAGGCAGCGATCAGCTGGTAGCGGTCACTGACTGCTGAAGGCCGACTGCTGACGGCTCTCTAG
>JAWLGW010000423.1:0-6184 GCA_041690735.1 Planctomycetota bacterium | reverse complement strand
GAGGGGACCCTGGCCGTGATCGAGCTCCTCGAGGCCGAGGGCGACATCATGCTCCAGCAGAACGCCGCGACGGTGCTGGGCCACACCCGCGACGTGCGGGCGATCCCCGCGCTCAAGCGCCTGGCCGCCAACACCGACGACGCCCACGTCAAGGAGGCCGCCAACAAGGCGATCCGCCAGATCGGCGACCCCGGCTACGGCGTGGCCGAGTCGTACGCCCGGGTGGCCGAGGCCTTCTACCAGGAGCACCCGCTGTTCATGACCAACCGCTACCACGAGTACGTGGTGTGGAAGTGGCGGGACGGTCGGCTCACGCGGCGCACGGTGCCTCGCTTCCGCTGGAACGAGGAGGTGGCCGAGGAGATGGCCTACGACGGCCTCTCGGTGGCGCCCGACGACACCGTGCTGTGGGCCGAGCTCCTCAACGTCTACGCGCAGCAGTTCACCGAGATCGAGGAGAGCCTGCGCGTGGCGCAGCAGCTGTCCGACCGCGGCGGCGACGTCGACAGCGAGGCGGTCGACGAGATGCGCCGCCTGCAGGACGGGCTCACCAAGGTCAAGATGCTGGTCGCCAGCCGTGGCCCCGAGCCGCTCCTGGCCGCGCTGGGCAAGGCCCTGGCCGACCAGCGGGCCGCGGTGGCGGTGTTCCTGATCGAGCGCCTGCAGGAGCTGAACATCGACGACTCGCTGCTGGCGAGCGGCGGCGAGGTCAACTTCCTGCCCGCGGCGGAGCGGAGCGGCTCGGCGCAGCCCGCCGCCCCGGCGCCCCGGCCGGCGGCCCCCGCGCCGCAGCCGGCCCGCTCGGAGCCGGCGCCGCGTCCCACCCGGGTCGAGGACCGGCCCGCCTCGACGCCGACCCCCGAGGAGGACGACGCCCCCTCGCTCGACGACGACGACGCCCCCTCGCTCGAGGACGACGACGCCCCCTCGCTCGACGGCCCGAGCCGTCGGCGTCCCCGCCGGGTCTCGCAGCGCGGTGAGGCGCCCGGCGTCACCCGCATGGCCTTCACGCACCCGGTGGCCCAGGCCTTGAGCGTCAACCCGCTCAACAGCGGGTCGGACGACAAGATCCTCACCGGCGGGCAGGCCCTGTCGGCCGCGCTGAGCTACGGCGACAAGCGGGTGCGCTACGCGGCCGCGATCGCCCTGGCCCACCTCAACCCCGAGGCGAGCTTCTCCAACAGCAACGCCGTCATGACCAACCTGGTCGACGCCCTGGGCGAGAGCGGCCAGCGCGTGGTGCTGGTGGTCGAGCGGGACCGCCACAACCGCAACCGGCTGGTCGGCCTGCTGCGGGAGCTGGGCTACATGACCTTCGGCGTGGAGAGCGGCCGCGAGGGCCTGATCCGCGCCAAGAGCTTCCCGGGGCAGGACCTGATCATCTGCTCCTCGGAGCTCAACGCCCGCTCCCGCGAGGACGAGGTCGACCCCGCCGGCACCGAGCCGCTGGCGTACCAGTTCATCGACGAGCTGCGCGACGACTTCCGCACCGCGCCGATCCGGGTCATGGTCCTCACCCCCGAGGAGCGGGTGACGGAGATGCAGACCCTGGTCGACGAGGGGCGCGCGATCGACGTGGTCACCCCGGTCATCGACAAGGCCACGCTGGCCGACAAGCTGGCGAACGCCTTCGGCAGCGAAGCCGACCAGCGCGACGAGAAGGCCCGCTCGGACGCGCTCTCCGAGCGCGCCGCCCGGGCCCTGGCCGAGCTCGACCCGCGCCACACCCAGTTCGAGGTGGCCGCGGCCGCGGCCGCGCTGGCCAAGAACGTGCGCCGTGACGCGGGCCGCCCCGACGCCACCCGGCTGGCGTGCATCGACGCCCTGGCGGCGATCGGCCCCGCGGCCAAGGCGGCGGCGCTGGAGGTGCTGACCCGCGAGTTCCGCGACGACACCAACAGCATCGAGGTCCGCCGGGCCCTGCCCAAGGCGATGGGCGAGGTCATGAAGGGCGGCGCCGTCCCCGGCGACGTGTTCTCGGCGCTCCTCGAGGCCCTGTCGAGCGACGACGAGGGGGTGTGGCAGGCGGCGGGATACGCCCTGGGCAAGGGGCAGCTGACGGGCGAGCAGGCCCTGCAGGTGTTCAAGGCGCAGCGCCTCGAGTAGGCGCGCCGCCGCCGACCGCGCACAGGGCGCCCCGGCCGTCGCCTCGGCGACGGCCCGCGGGCGCCCTGAGCGTTCTCGCTTGGCGGACCGTCCCCTAGACTCTGGGGCTGTTCGTAGAACCGCGGGCCCGAACGGCCCGCTCAGCGTGGAGCCGGAGCCGCACCCGTGAGGGGCCGGCCCGGATGGATGGGATGACGACCAAGGTGAAGAGCAAGGAGCGACGGCGCGGCGGCGCGCGTCCGGCCGAGACGCACTCCACGGGCCCCGAGCGGCTGCAGAAGCTGCTGGCGCGGGCGGGCTACGGCTCGCGGCGCGCGTGCGAGGAGATCATCTCCGAGGGGCGGGTCACGGTCGACGGCGAGGTCGTGACCGAGCTGGGCAGCAAGGCCGACCCGGCGGTGCAGGAGGTGCGCGTCGACGGCCGACGCCTGCGGGCCGAGGCCCTGGTGTACTACCTGCTGAACAAGCCCAAGGGCGTGGTCTGCACCAGCAAGGACCCGCAGCGGCGGCGCACCGTCACCGACATCGTGCCCGAGCGGCGGCGGATCTTCTCCGTCGGCCGCCTGGACTACGAGTCTCGCGGGGCGGTGATCCTGACCAACGACGGGCGCCTGACCAACCTGCTGACGCACCCGCGCTACGGGATCGAGAAGACCTACCACGTGCGTGTGCGGGGGACCCCGGCCCACGAGGAGCTGGAGCGCCTGCGGCGGGGCGTGTGGCTGTCCGAAGGCCGGACCCTGCCCGCCAAGGTGTGGGTGATCAAGGAGCGCAAGGAGGAGACCGAGCTGGGCGTCTCCCTGTGCGAGGGCAAGAACCGGCAGGTGCGCCGGATGTTCGCCAAGGTCGGCTACAAGGTCCTGGCGCTGACCCGCACCCGCATCGGTCCGCTCACCATCAAGGGCCTGGGCGACGGTGACTTCCGCGAGCTCCGCCCGCAGGAGATCGACACCCTGACCCGTCTGGCCAGCCGGAACGCTGCGGCTCCGGGGCCGCGCAGCGGCTCGGTGCGGGGCAGCCGGAACCGCAGCCTGGGCAAGCCTGACCCCGCCCAGGGGCGCGGCTTCGGCGACGAGGAGGCCCCGCGCCCCGCGCCTCGGCGCACGGGCCCACGCCACGACAAGCGCCGTCAGGCGCGCAAGGCTCAGTAAAGCGGGAGGACCTCCCATGCAGCTCCGCACCCTCGCCCTGCTCCTCCTGCTGGCCGGCGTCCCCGCCATCGGCATCGGCTGCGCCGCCCAGGAGGACCAGCGGCGCAGCCAGATCGAGCACGAGGACGTGCCCGCCTCCCTGGAGCGGGCGCGGTTCCTCGAGGAGCGCGCGATCGACAGCGAGGCCGCCGCCAACCGGCGCGAGGACGCCGCCAAGCGGCGCGAGCTCTACGACCGCGCGATCGCCGACCTCGAGGAGGCGCAGCGCCTGCACGAGGAGGAGCTGATCAACAGCCCGGGGAACCCCGAGAAGCAGCGCTTCCTCCGCAGCGAGATCGATCGCCTCGCCGCCCACGTGGCGGAGCTGCACCGCATTCGCTAAATGCGGCTGTTCCTGACCGGCGCGACGGGCGTCCACGGCCGGGCCACGGTCCCGTTGCTCCACGAGCAGGGGCACGAGGTGGTGGCGGCCGTACGCAGCGCAGCCAGCGCGGAGCGCGCGGCTGCCCTGGGCGCCGCGCCGACGGTGGTCGACGTGTTCGACTGCGAGGCGCTGATCCATTGATTCGGAAGAGATCAACCGCGGAGGACGCAGGAGAATCGCAGAGGAAGACCTCAGCGAATCTCTGCGTTCTCTGCCCGCTCTGCGGTTGATGCCTCAGAGCTCGCAGGCGGACTTCGTTGTCAGGACACTAGGCCCCCTAAGCCCCCCCGAGGGTCGGGCTCACTCCCCGCGGAGGTCGACCACCACCCGCAGGCCCCACTCGGGCCTGGCCTCGGTGAGGCCGCCGCGGAGGCGGGCCTCGACCGTGAGGGCCTCGGGCGAGAAGGAGCGGTAGGAGCCGCCCTTGAGCACCCGCGCCGAGGGGTCGGCGCCGGTCTCGTCGTCGACCCACTCCTCGCTGGTCCACTCGGCCACGTTGCCCGACATGTGCAGGCAGCCCAGCGGGCTGGCTCCCTGCAGCGCGTCGGCCACCTCACCCGAGGCGGCCAGCGGCCCGTCCCCCTCGGAGCGCTGGTGGACCACCCGGTCGGCGTCCCACTCGGCGCCCCAGGGATAGAGGCGCCCTTCGCCGCCGGTGGCGGCCTTCACCCACTCGGCCTCGGTGGGGAGCCGGACCCTCACCCCCATCTCCTGGGAGAGGAAGGCGCAGTACGCTCGCGCGCTCTCGAAGGAGATCCCGCCCACCGGGAAGCCCGGCTTTCCGGCCGGCGGCAGGGCGCGGGTGCGGCTCTTGTTCCACTGCCAGTGAGCCGGCCACAGCTTGCGCGCCGCCTCCTTGGCCGCGTCGTCCTTGGCCGCTAGGCTCTGCTTGAGGCAGAACTTGAGGTACTCGGCGTTCGTCACCTCGCGCTGGGCGATGAACACGTCGCCGCCCAGGGGGGCGAAGCCCTCCAGCTTTGCCGCCACGGCGGCTCGCTCCTGCGCGACCCGCGCGCCCTGCGCCACCTCCTCGAGCTCGGCGAGGTCCACGCCCGCCGCCTCCGCCAGCGAACGAGCTTCAGCGACCCGCTTCAGCGCCGCTGACGCGTCGCCTGCCTCGAGCGCCTCCCGCGCCTCGGCCAGCTTGGCGTCGTACGCCTCGCGCTGCGCGGCGCTCTCGCTGGAGGTCTGGCGCTGGCGCAGGGCCTTCACCTGAGCCTCGACCCCCTCGCGGTCGAAGCCGGCCGGGTGATCGCGCAGGTACTCCTCGCGCGCCGCGAGCGCCGCCTCCGCTGCGGCCGCGTCCCCGGCTTCCTCAGCGCCTCCCTCCGGGATGGGGGGGAGGGCGTCGTAGGCCTCCCGCGAGGCCTCCCCCGCCGCCAGCTCCTGAGCCAGCGCGTCGAGGTCCCACCGGTCGTCGAGGCCCTCGGTCACCTCGAGCAGCTGCCTGGCCTCGTCCAGCGCCGCCCGGGCGCTCTCGAACGCCCCCTCGGTGGCCCGCAGACGCGCCCGCGCCACGGCGTCGGCCACCTGCGCGGCGGCCCGCTGGCGCCCCACCTGCTCGCGGCGCGCGCCCAGCTGCTCGCTCACCGCGTCCAGCTCGGCCGCCAGCTCGGCGCTCGGCGCCTCCGCCGCGACCGCGGCCCGCGCCTCCTCCAGGGCGGTCTCTGCCCGCGCCAGATCCGGCTCGACCTTGTCGAGCTCGCGCCGGGCGCCGGCGATCGCCTGGCGGACCTTCGCCTCCGCCAGCAGCCGGGCAGCCCGCTCCCGAGCCGGCGACCCCGGCTCGAGGTGTGCCACCACGCCCTCGAGGCGCCCCACCGCGGCGGCGAAGTCGGGGCTGGCGCCCGACAGCAGGCGCTCGGCGACCTGCAGGTCGCGCTGGACCTCGAGGTCCCGGCGCGCCCGGGCGAGGTCCGGCAGCGCCGGGGCGTCGGCGGCGGCCTGCTCTGCGCCCACCTCCGCCAGCTTCGCCCGCGCGGTCGACTCCTCGCCAGCCAGCCGCTCCACCTCCTGGAGCGCCGCCTCGGCGTCCTCCAGCCGGCCCGTCGATCGGTGCGCCTCGAGCTGCTGGAGCGCCGCCTCGAGGGCGGCCCGGTGGGAGCTGTAGCGCTGCACGGCCTCACGCGCCTGCCGGATCGGCTCCAGGCGCGCCTCGACCTTGGCCCGCTCCTCGTCCCCGAGCCCCTCCAGGAGCGCGGTCAGCTGCGCCTGCGCGCCCTCCCAGTCCCCAGCCTCCACGGCCGCCGCGACCGCAGGCTCGACCTCCGCCAGGCGCTCGTCGAGCGAGGGCCCCCGCAGGGCGACCACCAGCACGATCACGCCCACCAGGAGCACGGCCAGCGCCCCCGCGCCGGCGATCAGCGCCACCAACAGCGTGTTGTTGCTGCCGCCCTGCGCCGGGGCGGGCGCCGGCTTGGCGCCGCTCGCCCCGTTGGGGACCGCCGCCGACCCGACCACGCTCTTGCGCCCTTGGCCGGCGGCGACCTCGGCGGCGGCAGCG
>JAWLGW010000422.1:0-6192 GCA_041690735.1 Planctomycetota bacterium | reverse complement strand
CGCGGCTGACACGCTCACGGCTGGCTCGCTCGACCGAGCTCCGCGCCTGGGGGGCGGGGCTCGGCGTGCGGCCGGACGCGGCGCCGGGCGGCAACAGGCCGGCGTCCACCTCGGGCAGGCGGGGCGGGGTGCCGGCCGGCTTGGGCAGGACGACGAGGATCGGGCCCCGGATCTCGAGGGTCAGCCCGCAGGCCGAGCAGATCGCCTCCAGGGCCAGGTCCAGCGGCACCTGCTTGAGGCTGACGGTCACGGTCCCGGCGCTCGCCAGCGCGTCCTCCGAGACCACGTAGTTGAGGCCGTGCTGCTGCTCGAGCCGGCGCAGGACGTCGCGGACCGGCTCGGACTCCGCCTTGACGTCGACCACCACCTCACGGAGCGGGTTCGGGCTGGCGAGGGCCGGCGCCGCCGCCGAGGCGACCAGCAACAAGGTCGGGAGGAAGAGGCGCATGTCGGAACCTCCAGGGGATCCCCGCGTCGGGGCCACTGTAACCGCTGGACTGGCGTTTGGTGCCGAGGTCACTCGGCGCGCCCGCCGACCTCGTGGCCTCACTCGGGCGCGGGCGCCGGCTTCGGCGAGGTGGTTGCCGCCCCTGGGGCCGCGCGGGATCGAGTATCCTGGCCCCCCCCGGCGGGGCTGGGGCCGAGGGAGGGCATGCACGAGCGACGCACGCGTATGGCGCTGGCAGCGGTCCTGCTGGCGGGGCTCGGGACCGGGTGCCCCAACCAGGGCGAGCAGGTGGTCCGCTCGAGCGACCCCGGGGGCTCGTCGGGGGGGAGGCCCCTGACCGACGACGCGCCCCGCCCGACCCTGCCCACCGTCGCCGTCCCGGCGGGTCCCTTCGTCATGGGGAGCGAGGGCGGCTCGGCGGGCGGGCAGGACTGCGAGCGGCCGCGCGCGCAGCGCCACACGGGCGCCTTCTGGATCGATCGGACCGAGGTCACCAACCGGGCGTACGCCGCGTTCCTCGCCTCCCGCGCCGCCAAAGAGCACACGGTCTGCCACCCGAACGAGCCGCCGCACAAGGACCACACCCCGGCCTTCCCCACGCCTCAGGAGTGGGACTGGGGCGCCGTGCACGACCCGTTCCGCGGCGAGGGGCGCGAGGAGCACCCGGTGGTGGGGGTGGACTGGTACGACGCTTACGCCTTCGCCGCCTGGATGGGGCGCCGGCTCCCCAGCGAGGACGAGTGGGAGAAGGCGGCCCGCGGCGCCGACGGGCGCACCTATCCCTGGGGCGAGCAGCGCCCGGTGGGGGACACGCCGCTGGCGACGTATCGCCACGCGGCCGCGCGGGGCATGACCACGCCCGTCGGGGCCCGCCCCCAGGGGGCCTCGCCGTTCGGGGCGCTCGACATGGCCGGTAACGTGTGGGAGTGGACCGCCTCGCCGTTCCTCGCCTACGAGGGGGCGCCCGAGGGGACGCCCCAGCAGCCCGAGGACTACGTGATCCGCGGCGGCGGCTGGACCTCGGCCAGCGCGTTCCTGCTGCGGGCGGCGATGCGCGACGCGCGGGCGCGCACGTTCCGTTCGGCGGCGGTGGGCTTCCGCACCGTGGCGGACCAGGAGGAGGAGCGGCCGTGAGCAGGTGGCAGAGCGCGGTCGGCGCGCTGGCGCTGGCCCTGCTGGGGGCAGCCCCCGGCGCAGTGAGCGCCCAGGACGAGGACGAGGGGGCCGGCCTGGGCCCGGCGCCGACCGAGGCCCGGGCCGTGGTGGCGCGCGCCGTCGAGGCCATGGGCGGGCGGGCCAACCTCGAGGCGGTGCGCCTGGCGGTCATGACCGTCGACGCGGAGGCGGGTCAGGTGCAGGAGCGCCACACCCTGCGCCGCGAGGGCCGCTACATGCACTACGCCTCGCGCCGCCCCAGCGGCGCGGGCTTCGACGTCGTCCTGGCCCAGGGCCTCGGCTTCCTGTGCGATCGGGACGCCGCGGGCGCGGTGACCTACGTCGAGGACCTGCCGGCGGACGACGTGATCGAGGGGGGCTACGAGCGGGACATCCTGTTCATGCCCCTGCTGCTCCCCCTCCTCCTCGAGCAGCGCGCCCGCATGGACTACCGCGGCCGCACCTCCGAGGGGGACGAGGTGGTGCGGGCTCTGATCGAGCCGCCCCCCGGCGCGCCGGGGCGGCCCTTCGTGATCCGGCTGCGGTTCGACAAGGACACCCACCACCTGACCGCGGCCATGGGCGTGGTGCCGTGGGGGCACGACAAGGACAAGAAGCGCTACTGCGAGTACGGCGACTACCAGCCGGTCGCCCCCCAGGGGGCGCAGGTGCGCCTCCCCACCCAGATCACCGACCAGCGGGGCAAGGAGACCGAGCGCCCGCGGGTGTTCCGGGTCAAGTGGGCCCTCAACCCCGAGCTGCCTCCGTCGGTGTTCCTCAAGCCCAAGGTGGCGGGCGAGGCGGGCGAGTAGCCGTGTTCGGCCCGGGCCGGTACGTGTTCGCGGGCGTGGGCGTCGTGTTCGCGCTGATCGGGCTCACCGTGCTCGGCTTCGTGTGGGGAGCGCCCCAGGGCGAGTTCGGCTCGCCCCCGCTGTTCTTCCGGGTGATCGCGAGCTTCATCGCGGTCGCCTTCGTGCTGTTCGGCAGCGGCTTCGCGATCTCGGCCCTGCGGGTCGGCCGCCAGGTGGAGCGGTCGTTCGCGGCCCGTCAGGCGGACGGCGCGGGTCGCAGCCAGCAGGCCACCCGCTACGCCTGCCCCTCCTGCGCCGCGCCGATCGGCGAGGGCGCCGAGATCTCACCCAGCGGCGACGTGAAGTGCCCCTACTGCGACCGGTGGTTCAACGTGGAGCGGGCCTAGACCGTCGGGCGCATCTCGAAGACCTCGCCCAGCGGCTGATCGTCGACCTCGTCCACCGCCTCCACCTGCTCGACCCGGGCAGCCGGAGGGCCGCCGGCCTCGCACCAGCCGATCAGCGCCTGCACCTGCGCCTCGTCCCCCTCGACCACGATCTCGACCCGGTTGCCGTCGGCGCGGTTGCGCACCCAGCCGCGCAGGCCCAGGCGGCGGGCCTCCTCCTGGGTCGACTTGCGGAAGAAGACGCCCTGCACCACCCCGTGCACCAGGACGTGCTTGCGGACCACGGTCAGCCCTGCCCGAGTCCGTGCGCCGGCAGCCAGTGGGGCGCCTCGCCCTTGGCGGCGTCCATGCCCCGCAGGACCTCCATGGCCGCCAGGCCGGCCTCGATCGCCGCCGCCTCGGCGGCGTCCTTGGCGTCGGTGTCCACGAAGGTGTCGGCGCCGCGGTTGGCGTAGATCGCGCACACCGCGCCGGTCCGCAGGCCGCGCAGCTGACCGAGGGTGAACAGGAGGCTGGCCTCCATCTCCATGTTCTTGACACCGAGCGACCCGAGCCGCGCCGGTCGCTCGGGGTCGCGGGGGGGGAACCCCGGCACCTGCCGGCCCTGCGCCCCGTAGAACCCGCAGGCAGTGGCGGTGAGGCCGGTGTGGACCCGGCGACCGGTGAGCCCGCGGGTCGCCTCCAGCAGCGCCAGCACCACCTCGTGGTGGGCGACCGCCGGGTAGCCCTCGGGGACGAACTGAGTCGAGGTGGCCTCCAGCCGGACCGCGCCCGTCGAGATCACCAGGTCGCCCAGGTCGATCCCCTCGGCCAGGGCGCCGCTCGAGCCCACCCGCAGGAAGGTGGGCGACTCCACGCACTGGCTCAGCTCGACGAAGGCGATCTCGGTGTTGTCGGTGCCGATCCCGGTGGCGGTCACCGTCAGCGGCGCCCCCCGGTACTCGCCGGTGATCGTCACGTACTCCCGGTTGGCGCGGCGCACGTGCACCGCGTCGAACCGGCTGGCCACCTTCTCGGCGCGGGCGGGGTCGCCCACCAGCAGGATGCGGGGGGCGACGTCGCCGGGGCCGGTGCCCACGTGGTACTGCACGCCGGCGGCGGTCTTGACGATCTGGGCCGACTGATAGCTCTCGGCCATAGGGGCCTCTTTTCGGATACCTGGGAGCTGCTTGCCCGGATGAGCGGTTACCGGTTAGCGGTTAGCTGAGCAGTGGTTGGTTGGTGCTGCTGAGGGTTCTTCTTGCCTTGGCTAACAGCTAAGAGCTAACCGCTAACCGCTTAGTATCCGGACGAGGTGCCGACGGCGGCCTTGGCGCCGGGGCCGAGGCCGCGGACCTCCTGCAGGATCTTGACCCCCGCGCTGGCGCCGATCCGGTCCGCGCCGCTGCGCATCATGAGGGTCGCGTCGCTCTTGCTGCGCACGCCGCCCGAGGCCTTGACGCCCACCCCCTCGCCGACGATCCGGCGCATGAGCGCCACGTCTCCGGCGGTGGCGCCCCCCGTCGAGAAGCCGGTGGAGGTCTTGACGAAGTCCGCCCGGGCCCGCACCGAGGCCTCGCAGGCCGCCACCTTCTCCTGGTCGGTCAGGAGGGCGGTCTCGAGGATCACCTTGAGGATCACGCCCGGGCCGCAGGCGGCGCGCACGGCGGCGATGTCCTGCTCGACCACGTCCAGCAGGCCGCTCTTGAGGGCGCCCACGTTGATCACCATGTCGACCTCGTGGGCCCCCTGCGCCACCGCGACGGCCGCCTCGTGGGCCTTGGCCTCGATCGCGCTCGCGCCCAGGGGGAAGCCCACCACCGTGCACACCTTGACCTGGTGGCCCGCCAGCAGCTCGGCGCAGAAAGGCACCCAGAAGGGGTTCACGCACACGCTGGCGAACTGGTACTTGGCCGCCTCGGCGCACAGGAAGGCGACGTCGTCCTTGGTGGCGTCCGCCTTGAGCAGCGTGTGGTCGATCATGTCGGCGATCTGCCGGTCGAGGGCGCCGATCCCGGGCGCCGCGCCGATCCGGTCGGCGCCCGCGCCGCGCACCGCCGTGGCCGAGTCGCCGCACTTGACCGCGCAGTGGCCGCGGGTGTCGCAGGCCGCGCAGAAGGGCGGGCCCAGGTGCTTGGGGCCGCCGCCGGCGATCGGCAGGTCGCGGGCGAAGCGGCGGGCGACTTCGTTCGCCACCCGCTCCAGGAGCGCTTGCGGGTCGATCCGCGCCACCTCGTTCACGCTTCACCCTCTCCCCGGGCGGCGAGCGCCGCCTCCAGCACAGAGCCGCCGACGAGGCTCGCCTCGTCAGCGATCGACAGCTCGTCCACCACCGCCACCACCACCGCCGCCAGCGGGATCCGGTCGTCGCCGAAGATCAGGCGAGCGCCCGAGCCCTCCTTGATCGCCAGCACCAGGTCCGACACGCCCGCGGACACCACGTCGAGGGCCAAAAACGAGTCCCCCAGGGGCGTGCGGGCGTCGAGGTCGACGGGCTGCAGGATCAGCTGGCGGTGGCCGCGCAGCCGCTCGTTCTTGATCGTGGAGACGCAGTCCCCGGTGACGCGGCACAGGATCACGCGCCCGCCTCCCCCCGGTCCGCGTCGCCGAGCACCCGGGCCGACTCGTCGTCGAGGTGGTCCACGATCCCCACGATCGCGCAGTCGATCGGCGTCTGGGGGCGGTCGAAGGCGAGGGTGGCCTCGTACTGGTCGACGAAGTACACCAGCTCGCCGGGGCCGGCGCCCACGCTGTCGAAGGCTGCCAGCGGGCGCCCGCTGGGGCGCCCCTCGCCGGTGAGCGGTTGCACCAGCTGCATCTTGAGGCCGTCCAGGCCGGGGTGCTTGTGGCTGGCCCACACCGTGCCGATCACCCGAGCCAGCCTCACCGGACGAAGCTCCGCTCGATCGCGCGGATCTTCTCCACCCGTCGGGCGTGCCGTCCGCCCGCGAAGGGGGTCGTCAGCCAGGCCTCGACTACCCGCAGCGCCGCGCCCTCGTCGAGGCCCCCGCTGCCCAGGCACAGGACGTTGGCGCCGTTGTGCTCGCGGCTGTTCTTGGCGGTGCGCTCGTCGTGGCAGGTGGCCGCGAGCACGCCCGGCACCTTGCCGGCCGCCATGCAGGAGCCGATCCCCGCCCCATCGATCAGGATCCCCCAGCTCGCCTCGCCCAGGGCGACCGCCTTGGCGACCTTGCCGGCGAAGTCGGGGTAGTCGCAGGAGTCCTCGCTGTGGGTGCCGAGGTCGCGCACGTCGCAGCCGCGCTCCGACAGGTGCGCGATCAGGGCCTGCTTGAGGGGGAAGCCGCCGTGGTCGGCGCCGACCGCGATCGGCCCGCCCTCGGCCAGCGGCGCGGGCCCGCCGTCCGCGGGCTCGCTGGGGGCGGGCGCCGCGGCGCTGGCCACCCGGATCTCG
>JAWLGW010000421.1:0-6200 GCA_041690735.1 Planctomycetota bacterium | reverse complement strand
TCCTGGGCGACGCCGTGCTGGGCTTCGTGATCGGCCACGTCCTGTTCGAGGGGCAGCCCGAGCTCGCCGAGGGGGACCTGACCCGGCTGCGGGCCGCGGTGGTGTCGGCGCGCTCGCTGGGGCGCGCCGCCCTGGACCTCGAGCTCGACCGCCACCTGCGCCTGGGCAAGGGCATGCGGCGTGAGGCCCTCTCCCGTTCGGTCCTGTCGGACGCCTTGGAGGCGCTGCTGGGGGCGGTGTTCCTCGACGGGGGCCTGCGGGCGGCGCGCGCCACCGCCCTGCGGGTGCTCGACGGCGCCCTGCGCGACGCCCTCGCCCAGCGCAGCGCGCGCAACTGGAAGTCCCTGCTGCAGGAGCACACCCAGCGGCTGCGCAAGCTCACCCCCACCTACCTGGTCGTCGCCGAGAGCGGCCCCGACCACGCCAAGCAGTTCGAGGTGGCGGCCCTGGTCGAAGGGGAGGAGAAGGGGCGCGGGCGCGGCGAGTCGAAGAAGGCGGCCGAGCAGGCCGCCGCCCGCCAGGCGCTGCTGGGCCTCGAGGCGGAGGGGTGGGGGGCGGCGCAGGAGCGGGAGGAGGAGACGAGTTCCAGCGCTTGAGACTCGAACACGGAATATCAACAGGGAACAGCGAATAGGAAGGAGAACGGATCGCTGTTCCTGCTGCGGTAGCGCGTCGCCTACGGTGAGGTGGTCCTGGTAGAGTTGGGTCCGTGGCGGATGCCGAGTTGCGAGAGCTCGAGCGCAGGTGGCGAGCGACGGGCTCGCTCGACGATGCCGCTGCTCTCCTTCGCCGCGATCGTCTTCGACTTGGCAGGTAAGGACCGCCGGGCGCTCCTCAACGGAATTTGGCGGGAGGTAAGCACCCAGGCGTTGGCCTGGAGCGGACCTTGTTGAGGAGGTTCCGGCCAGTGTCCGGACAAGCGACCCGAGCTTCGAGCTGTGCTGATGCGATCCCCAGAGGATGCGGAGAGTCGCTCGCCCTCACCCGGTCCCTCCTGCACCCGCCTCGTACAATCGCCCCCGCATGACCGCCTCCGCCTCCGCCCCCGCCGCCGCCTCCCTGCCCCGCGAGCTGCGCGAGCTCGTGAGCGGGCTCCCGGAGTACCGGCAGGTCTCGGCGGCCCTGGCGGCGGGCGAGGCCGTGGCCGGGCATGGGCTGCCGCCGGGCGCCCGCAGCGCGGTGCTGGCGACGCTGGCCGACGAGCGGCCGCTCCTGGTGGTGTGCTCCGACCAGGAGGCGGTGCGGTCGCTGCAGGGCGACCTCGAGGAGCTGACCGGCGAGGAGCGGCCGATCCTCAACAGCCCGCCCCTCGACCTGTTCGCGGACGGGGGCCCGGGCGACACCGCACCGGGCGCCGCGATCGGCGCTCGCTTGAGGGTGCTGCGGGCGCTGGCTGCCGAGCCGGCGCCGGTGGTGCTCTCCAGCGCCAGCGCGCTCCTGCAGCGCCTGCCCGCCCCCGAGGACGCCACGGTGGGGGCGCTGGTGCTCGAGCCGGGCGGGGAGCTCGACCCAGCCGACCTGGCCCGCCGCCTGGTGGACCGCGGCTACCGGCGGGTGGCGCTGGTCGAGGTCCCGGGCGAGTTCGCGATCCGCGGCGGGATCGTCGACCTGTTCCCCCTGGGCGCCGACCAGCCGCTGCGCGTGGAGCTGTTCGGCGACACGATCGAGTCGCTGCGCGCCTTCGAGGCCGACACGCAGCGCTCGCTGGGCGAGGTGTCGCGGTACGCCCTCTCGCTGCTGGCGGTGGGCGAGTTCCGCCGCCTGTCGCGGGCGCGGGCGGTCAGCCTGGCGCAGCACCTGCCGGCGGGGGCGGCGGTGGCGGTGGTCGACCCGGCGCGCTGCCGGGAGCGCATGCACCAGGCGGCCGAGCGCTTCTCCGAGCACGCGGCGGAGCTCCTCGAGCCCCTGGCGGTCGAGGCCGCCCTGGCGAATTGGCCGCGCCTGCTGATCGGCGAGGGAGAGCAGGTGGAGGCGGACCGGCGGGTGCGCTTCCCCTTCCAGCCCGCCGGGCTGTCGGTCGGCAAGGGCCCCGAGGGCGTCACCGACGAGCTGGCCCGGCAGGTGGCGCGGGGCGAGCGCCTCACCGTGACCTGCGTGAACGAGGCGGAGCTGGAGCGGCTGGCGGACCTGTGCCGCGACACGGGCCTGGTGGCGGAGCGGGGCGGCGCCCTCCGCCGCGCCCCCGCCCCGCCGGGGCTGACGCTGCTCGTCTCGCCGCTGCCCACCGGGCTCCGCCTCCCGGAGGACGGCGAGCGCCCGGCGACGTGGCTGCTCCCCTCGAGCGAGCTGTTCACCCGCCACGTGCGCGGCGAGACCACCACCTCTCGCCGGCGCGCCGGCCGCGGCGCCCGCAGCACGGCGGTGGAGTCGTTCGCCGACCTCGAGGAGGGGACGTACGTCGTCCACGTCAGCTACGGGATCGCCCGCTTCTGCGGGATCGTGCGCCGCGAGCGCGAGGGGCAGCCGCGCGACTTCCTGGAGCTCGAGTTCGACGGCGGGACGCTGTTCATCCCCACCGACCGGATCGGGCTGGTGCGCCGGTACGTGGGTCCGACCAGCAAGCCGCCCAAGCTCTCCAAGCTGGGCGGGACCAGCTGGCGCAACAAGACCAAGAAGGCCGCCGAGGCGGTGCGCGACCTGGCGGCGGAGCTGCTGGAGGTGCAGGCCGAGCGCCTGGTGCGCCCCGGCCACGCCTTCCCCCCCGACGGCCGGGCCCAGCGCCTGTTCGAGGAGAGCTTCGAGTACACCGACACCCCCGACCAGAGCCGGGTCACCGAGGAGGTGCGGGCGGACATGTGCGCGCCGCGGGCCATGGACCGGGTGGTGTGCGGCGACGTGGGCTACGGCAAGACCGAGATCGCGCTGCGGGCGGCCTTCAAGTGCGTGGAGTCGGGCCGGCAGGCGGCGGTCCTGGCGCCGACCACCGTGCTCGCCCACCAGCACCACCGCACCTTCAGCGAGCGCCTCGCCCCCTACCCCCTCCGCGTGGAGGTCCTCAGCCGCTTCCGCACCCGGGCCGAGCAGCGCGAGGTGCTGGCGGCGGCCAAGCGGGGCGAGGTGGACGTGCTGATCGGCACCCACCGGCTGCTCAGCGGCGACGTCGAGTTCCGGGACCTCGGCCTGGTGGTGGTCGACGAGGAGCAGCGGTTCGGCGTCGCCGACAAGGAGCGGCTCAAGGCGCTGCGCCGGACGGTCGACCTCTTGACCCTCACCGCCACCCCGATCCCGCGCACCCTGCACATGGCGCTGTCGGGCGCCCGGGACATCTCGGTGCTGCAGACCCCGCCGCCGGGCCGCTCCCCCGTCGAGTCGCGGGTGGTGCCCAACAGCGACGGCCTGATCCGCCGCGCGGTCGAGCGGGAGCTGGCCCGCGACGGGCAGGTGTTCCTGGTGCACGACCGGGTGCGCTCGATCCAGAAGGTCGCCGCCAAGGTGCGCGAGTTGGTGCCGACCGCCCGGGTGGGCGTGGTGCACGGGCAGCTCCCCGAGCACGAGCTGGAGGACGTGATGCTGGCGTTCTTCCGCCACGAGCTCGACGTCCTGGTCGCCACCAGCCTGATCGAGAACGGGCTCGACGTGCGAAGGGCCAACACGCTGATCGTCGACCGGGCCGACCGGTTCGGCCTCGCCGAGCTGCACCAGCTGCGCGGGCGGGTGGGGCGCTCGAGCGTCCACGCCTACGCCTACTTCCTGTTCGACCCCCTCCGCTTGCCCTCGGAGGTGGCGCGCCGCCGCCTGCGGGCGATCGAGGAGTTCGCCGAGCTGGGCTCGGGGTTCCACATCGCCATGCGCGACCTCGAGATCCGCGGGGCGGGCAACGTGCTGGGCGCCCAGCAGAGCGGCCACATCGTCAACGTCGGCTACGACCTGTACTGCCGCCTCCTGCGGCGCGCCATGGCCGAGCTCAAGGGCGAGCTGGCCAAGGAGGCGGCGCAGCCGGGGCGCAGCCCCAAGCGGCGCAAGGCGGCCGACCTGCTGGAGGAGCTCGAGCTGCAGCACGACCTCGAGCTCGAGGCGAGCGAGGTCAACGTGGTCCTCGACGTCCCCGCCTACGTGCCCACCGCCTACGTGGCGGACGCCGCGCTGAAGATCGAGTGCTACCGGCGCCTGGCGGAGTCCGAGCGCGAGGCGGACCTCGCGGCGCTGCTCGCCGAGCTGCGCGACCGGTTCGGGCCGCCGCCGCCGGTCCTGGACAACCTGTTCGCGCTGCGCCGGCTCCGGCTGCGGGCGGCGGCCCTGGGGGTGCTCAAGATCAGCCGCGAGGCGCGGGTGCTGCAGCTGCGCTGCAAGGACCGCGCCCGCCTGGAGCGGGGGATCCGCAAGCACCGCGAGGCGCTGCGGCCGATCGACACCCACATGCTGTACGTGCGCATGCGCCAGCCCGACGGCTCCGACGAGCAGCAGCTGCGGTTCTTGCTCGAGCTGCTGGCTCCCGTCGGTCCGGCGTCGGCCGCGACGCCCCCCGGGGCGGACGTCGACCGCGACGCCTTGCGTCGCGAGCGGCAGCGCCGCTTGCGGGCCAAGGAGCACCGCGGCGCCCGCGCGCGCCGCGGCGGCGCCCGCCGCCAGCGAGGGCAGCGCAGCTCGAGCTAAACGGAGGTGCACGAGCATGAGCGGTCGCGTCGACACCTGCGCCAGCTACGGAACGCTCCCGCAGCGACCGCTCATGATCGTGAACTGCCGCTTAGTTTAGCGCCGTGCCGATCGCGCCCGCTGATCTGGACGGCCGTATCATGGCCTCCAGCGGGAGGTTCCCCTTGCTGCTGCGTCGCCTGGCTCCCCTGGTCCTGTTCGCCGTCGGCTGCGCCGAGCTGCCGGTCGACGTGGAGCCCCTGACCGAGCCCGTGGGGCTGCGGCTGGAGTGGGACGACGAGCGGCCGGGCGCCGTGCCGTGGATCGTGCTCGCGGGCGAGGGGGTGCGGGACCTCGTGGTCGCGCCCGGCTCGGGGGAGCTGCGCTGGTACGGAGCGGACGACCGCCGTTACGTGCTCCGCCTGCGCGCCACCCAGGGCGTCCACGCTCGCCGCCGGCCCTTCGCCATGACCGTGGAGGGGGTGGTGGGGCGCACGGCCGACGGCCGCTGGATCGCCATCGGCTCCGACGCTCCCGCGGTGGTCGCCAAGCACGAGGGGCGGATCGCCTGGACGATCCCTCACCGCCTGTCCCACGGGGTGGCGGCGGGCGATCGGCTGCGAGCGACGGCGGACCTCGAGCCCGCCCGGCGTGCACGCTCCTGGGTCGCCTTGCAGGCCGGGGCCGACCTGTGGGTAGGGGCCGATGGCACGGTGGCCGCCGTGGGGCGGTCGGCGCCTGCCCTGTGGGAGCGACGCCTGCAGTCGCCCTATCCCGGACAGGTGCTCTGGCAGTCGACCCCAAGCGGGCACGACCCCTGAGCGGGGACCCCTGAGGCGGAGCGTTTGCGTGCGCACGAGCGCCCGCAGGCGCCTGTCCTGGAGGCGTGTGACCGCAGAATTGTGCGCTGTCGGGGCGTGAGATGCCCCGCGCAAAAACTCCCGTCAACCTCCGTTGCGGGAGTAAGCGCACCCCCGATGCGCCAGGTCTGGCGCAGGGCCGGCGCACGAGGGCGCTCACCTGCGCAGGTTAACGGCTTACTGGCGCCTCGCGCGCGCGGTACGAGGGCTGCTGACGCGCGCTGGTCGAGGTGGAACAGGTAAACATGATCTACGTCCTGCATGAGAGCCCACACGTCCGCGACGCCGTCCGCGCTGCGCTGGAGGAGGTGGGGCCGGTCCGCGCCACCGGGCTGTGGAGCGAGATCCCGGGGAACCTGATCGGCGGCGAGAGCGACGACGTCCTGGTGACCGACCTGCACATGCGGGCGATCAGCGGGGTGCGCCTGGTGGAGATCGTCCGCCGCTACCACCCCGAGGTGCGGGTCGTGTTCTACACCGCGACCCCCGAGGAGGTGCCCGCCGGGCTGGCGGACGCGGTGGTGCGCAAGCAGCGGGGCCTGGAGCGGCTCAAGGCGACGGTGCGGCGGCTGGTGCCGGGGCTGGCCAAGGCGAAGAGCTCGGGGCGGCTGCGGATCCCCGAGCTGCTGCGCGACGACAGCGGCTCCGACAGCGGGATCACCCAGTACGACTCGGGCGTGTTCCGCCGCGTCGTGTAGCGCCTACTCCGCCGCCTGCTGCTGGCGCGCCGCCTGCTGGCGGCTCGCCAGCTCGCGCAGCCGGTCGGCC
>JAWLGW010000420.1:0-6206 GCA_041690735.1 Planctomycetota bacterium | reverse complement strand
CGGCCCGCGAGCGTCTGCGCCAAGCCGAGCACAGCAGCCTGGTCGGGCAGCTGGCGGCGCAGGTGGCGCACGAGATCAAGAACCCGCTGGGCCCGATCAAGGGCTACGCCAAGGTGATCGAGCGCGAGGCCGCCAAGGCGGGTGTCCTGGAGGGCGCGCTGGAGCGGGGCCTGGAGGTGATCCGCCAGGAGGTGGAGGCGATCGACGCCCGCGCCCGCGGGCTGCTGGAGCTGGCCCGCCCTCCCGAGCCGCGGCTGGAGGCGGTGGACTACGCCCTGCTGGGCGACGACGTCCTCGACCTCGTCGCCGCGAACCTGCCGCCGGGGGTCACGGTCGCCTGGGACCAGCGCCCCGCCGCGGCGCCCGGGCGCGCCGACCCGGCGCTCCTGCGCAGCGCCCTGGTGAACGTGGTGCAGAACGCGCTGCAGGCCTGCGCCGCCGCCGGCGGCCGCGTCGCCCTGAGCTGGCGCGACGGCGAGCTGCGGGTGGAGGACGAGGGCCCGGGTCTGCCCGACGGGGACCTCGAGGACCTGTTCCGGCCCTTCGTCTCGCACCGGCCGGGCGGCAGCGGCCTGGGCCTCCTGATCGCGCGTGGCGCCCTGCGGGCCCAGGGGGGCGAGCTGATCCTCGAGCGGCGCCCCGAAGGCGGCGCGCTGGCGCGCCTGCGGGTGCCTGCGGAGCCGCCGGTTAGGACGCTCGAGGGAGCGAACCACTGAACCCCGCGCGCCACTGGTCGTCCTCGAACTACTGGAGGAAGACATGCGCTCGACGCTGCTGGTGCCCCTCGCCCTCGCGCTGACCTTGCCCCTGGCCCCCGTCTTCGCGCAGGAGACCGCGCAGACGCCTGCCCCGCTCGAAGCGGTGATCGAGCTGGAGGCGGGCGAGCACACGGCGGAGGACGTCGTCGAACGGTGGGCCGAGGCGGCGAACCTCACCGCCTCGCTCGATCCGCAGGTCAGCACGGTGCGGATTCACCTCGATCGAGCCGTCCGCCTCGACGGCGCGACCCTCGAACGCCTGCTCGACGCCAACGACGTGGTGGTCGTGATCGAGGACGAGCTGCTCAAGGCGTATCACCGCCGCAACCTGGCCCAGCACGAGGGCCCGCCCTGGACGCCGCTGCTGGCCCCCGACGCGCCGGCCGACCCTCACCACCGCATCGTGACCGCCGTGGTGCCGGTCCGTCACGGGGCAGGCAACGCCATCTTCGCCACCGTGCGCGGGCTGCTGACCCGCGACCCGAACCGGGTGGGGAACATCCTGTACGTGCAGGGGTCCGAGCAGATCATCCTCGTCGACTTCGGGCCCAAGGTGGCCTACTACCGGCAGGTGATCGCGGCCCTCGACGTCCCGCCGCCGTCGCTCACCCTGCAGGTGTCGGCGTACCTCCTGCCGCGCGACGCCTGGCAGCCGCTCGAAGGTTTGGCGCCCGCGGAGCGGATCGCACGCCTGCAGGCGCTCGCGACCGCCGGGGAGGCGGAGCTGCTGCAGGAGGCGCGCGTCCCCACCCGCGACGGCCGCTTCAGCCTGTCGCGCCAGCAGGGGAAGACCGCGATCGAGGTGCGCCTCGGCTTCTCAGCCGACGACCGCACCGGCCCCGAGCTCGAGCTGCTGGCGAAGCTGCCCGACGCCGCCGCCCGGATCCAGTCTCCCCTCGGCCCCCTGGCGGCGGGCCAGCACCACACCGCCAGCCTGACCTTGCCGAGCGCTTCCCCCCAGGTGCTGGTCGTCAGCTTGAGCTGCCGCGCCGACTGATACCCTGAGGCGGTGTGAAGGGAGGCCGGTGAGCCGCCTGCGCCTGCTGCACGTGGAGGACGAGCCGAACGCTCGCCTCATGCTCCGCGACCTCCTCGACCCCGAGGAGGTCGACCTCGTGTCGGTGGAGAGCGCCGAGGAGGCGCTGGCCGCCTGCCGCGAGGCGCCCTTCGACCTGACCCTCCTCGACTGGATGCTCCCGGGCCTCGACGGCGGCGCCTTCCTGCGCGCCGTCCGCGAGCACGGCCGCGCCGGCCGGGTGGTGGTGCTGACGGCCGACGGCCGCCCCGCCCGCGCGGTCGAGGCGGTGCACGCGGGCGCCTACGACTTCCTGGTCAAGCCCGCCGACCCCGACGCGCTCCTCGACCTCGTCAGCAAGGCCCGCCGCAGCGTGCAGCTGGTGAGCGACGCCGGCCGGGCCCGCCCCCGCGTCGCCTGCCGAGAGGCCGCCGCCGCCGAGCGGATCCTGGGCTCGAGCGCCGAGGTGCTGTCCCTCAAGGCGCGCCTGGAGCTGGTCGCCGCCTCGGACGCGGCGGTGCTGATCGCGGGCGAGTCGGGCACCGGCAAGGAGCTGGTGGCCCAGGCCCTCCACGAGGCGAGCGGCCGCCACCGCGGTCGCCTGGTTACCGTCAACTGCGCGGCGGTGCCCGACGCCCTGTTCGAGTCGGAGCTGTTCGGCCACAAGCGCGGCGCCTTCACCGGTGCCGACGCCGACCGCCCGGGTCTGATCGAGCTCGCCAGCGGCGGGACCCTGTTCCTCGACGAGGTGGGCGAGCTGTCCCCGGCCGCTCAGGCCAAGCTGCTGCGCGTCCTGCAGGAGCGCCGCCTGCGGCGCGTGGGCGAGCGCCAGGACCGCCCGGTCGACGTGCGCCCGATCGCCGCCACCCACCGCGACCTCGAGCAGGAGGTCGACCGGGGCGCCTTCCGCCAGGACCTCTTGTTCCGCCTCGACGTGGTCCGCCTCGAGGTGCCCCCCCTCCGCGAGCGCCTGTCCGACCTCCCCCAGCTCCTCGACCACTTCCTCACCCAGGGCGGCGCCGTCTACGACCGCCCCGTCCCCCATCTCACCCCCGAGCAGCTGTCCTTCCTCCAGTCCCTCGAGTGGCCCGGCAACGTGCGCGAGCTGCAGAGCGTCGCCAAGCGCCTCCTCCTCCTGGGCCCCGACGTCGCCCTGGCCGACCTCCGCCGCCGCGCCCGCCGCCAGTCCGCCCCCGACGAGCGCCCCCAGCCGCAGACGCCCGCCCCCGACGGAGCCGCCCCCACCCCCGAGGACGTGGTCCCCCTCAAGGAGGCCCTCCGCGCCGCCACCCGCGACGCCGTCCTCCTCGCCCTGCGGGCCACGGAGGGCAACCGCACCCAGGCCGCGCAGCTCCTGGGGGTGAGCAGGAAGACGCTGTTCAACAAGATGCAGGAGCTGGGGATCAAGGAAGAGAGCAGCTGGAGCTAGCGTCCGCCCCCGGCGGAACCAACTCCGATCGAGACCGATCTCGATCGCAGTTGGTTCCCCTCAGGGGAAACAACTCTCCTCGAGCCCGGGATCGAGCCCACTTCGTTCCGCTATAGGGAACCAACTGCCATCGAAACTGCTCTCGATCGAAGTTGATTCCCCGTCGCCACGCGCTCCTCGAGCGCGAGCCGACGGCGCAGCGCGAGCACAGCGCGGGGGTCCACCTCTCGCCGCGCGAGGTAGCGAACGGCCCGCGGCACGACCCCCAGGAATCGGGCGACGATCGGCGCTCCGTGCCCGGCCACCGCAGCGACGGACACGACCAGCGACCGCGCCGCGACGACCAGCGTACTGCGTCCCATGAGCGTCGGCCCCACCGCATGCACGCCAGCCGCGAGATCGACCAGCCGCGCCACGCTCACGCGCGCCAGCGCCTCGTCGTCCGCCGGCAGAAACGGCTCGTCGCCGAGGCCCAAGTGGACGAACAGCTCCCCGAGCCGGAGCCGAGGCAACTCGTTGCGCAGGGGAGCGACGTCGAACCCGCCCAGGAGGCGCGCGCCTACCAGGTCCTGGAAGCAGGAGCCGGTCCACAGGGCCGACGGCACCCCCAGCCCGTGGTGCTCGGGCTGGGTGATGAGGTAACGGACCAGCCAGCGAAGGTACGACCTGCTCCCGACGGGCTCGAGGTGGGGCCTCTTCAGCTCCAGGTCCGGCCGCTGGGCCGCCAGGACGCGCCGCAACCCTTCCCCGACGCGAGCCGGGCTCTCCGCCCGGATCGCCGCGTGGAAGTGGTCGTCGACCAGGCTGAACAGCGTCAGCCGCCGCCCACCCACCCGCGCCAGCGCTCGCACGAGCGCCCGCCGTTCCGCCACGTCCCGGGCCAAGGCGCTGCGGCCTCGCACCGAGATGGTCAGGTGGTAGTTGGACATCGGGTCCTGCCTCCGCGGGCGCGCTCAACGACCCTGATCGCTCGCATGATCGAGCCCGTGGGCCATGCACAGCACCACCAGCTCGTCGAACTTCTCCTCGACCGCGGGCAGGTGAAGCGATCCGCCGCCTTCGCCTCGCCCGCTCCGCTCGACGAAACGACGCGCCGCCTCCGAGAGCACATGGCCCACGTCGGCCTCGTCGTCGGGATCCAGCCCCGCCTCCTCCACCGCCAGGCGAAGGATCTCGATCTCGAACGCGGTGAGCCGAAGCTCCTTGATGATGGGCAGAGCAACCATGGCGACTCCTTGTCGGCGAACCTCGCGGCGAACAGAAGGCGAACACCGTAGAGTCACCCACTGACATCCGACGGACAAGAACCGATGATTCGCCCTAATTCCTCGCACGTCGACGCCCGCCCAGACTCGGCAGCCGGTTGCGAGACGAGGGGGAGGGGCTCGAGCTGGAGTCCATGAGACGACGAGCTGATCGAGCAACTAGGAAGTCCCGCCACCGAGGAGCGGGCGGCGTCGGCGCACCGCCCCGTCGGAAGCAACGGGGATCGAGACCCAGCTCGATCGAGGCTGTTTCCCCTCAGGGGAAACAACTCTCCTCGAGCCCGGGATCGAGCCCACTTCTTTCCGCTATGCCGAACCAACCGGGTTCGAGACTGTTCTCGACTCAAGTTGCTTCCTCCTCGCCGGCGCGAGTCGACGGCGAAGGGTGAGCTAGGGCGACCGCTCCCGAGCGTCAGCCTCTTACCTGCGCCAGCGGGCGATCGCTTGCACCACGCGGTCCGCCTCCGCGGCGGTGAGGCCGGCGCCCACGCAGTCGTCGAACCGGGCTGCTGCGATCCTCAGCTGGACCGTGTAGCCACCGCCTTGCTCGGCCCTCACCGCAGGAGCGACCGCCGACACAGGGACCTTGAGCCACGTCCACTTCACGGGCGTCCTCGGCACTCGAATCTCCGCCTGGAGGATGCGCTCCTGGCGCCGTTCCACGTAGCGAAGATATTCCCTCCCACCAAGGACGAGGAGGAATCCTGCCAGCACTCGTGCAGGACGCTGCCCTCCGAGTAGGCCCGCGAGCAGGATCACGAACAGGTACAGGAGTACCGCCGAGGAGAGCGCGCTCCAGACGGTGAATGAGATCCAGAGGTTGTAGAGCGCTGCGACCAGACCGGCGAAGCACAGGCAGAAGACCGCAGCCCAGCAACCGACGAGACAGCCGAGGGGCAGGGGGAGCGAGCGGTGGTCCGGCAGGATCTCGATCACGTCGTCACGGACTCGAACACGAGAGGTCACACCTGCTGAACGGAGCGGACCTCCAAAGGTTCAGCAGCGCCGGAGCCAAGCACCGCGGCTGCACGTCGCATACTTGTTGACACCGCCCGTTGGGGGTGCCATCACGTCCCACGAGGAGGGCCGGCGTGAAGGCCGTCAAGATCGTCCTGGGCACCCTCGCATCCGCCTATACCCTGCTGGCCCTCCTCCGACTGGTGGAGGTTCTCACCGTCGGGGGAGGAGGGGAGCGAGGCCAGATCAACCTGGTCGCCAGCATCGTGCCAGCCGCGGTTGGGGGCGCCATCGCGCTGTCCCTGCTCCAGAGCGCGTTCAAGAAGCCACCTGCTGCTGAAGAGGAGCGGTAGCGGCAGCGGGCCGCTGCGCCGTCCACCAGCGCCACGTCGCGTCGTCCGTCGTCAGCCGCTCGGTCATCTCGCGCTCCCCGCGGTGTGCGCGCACCCCGACTCCACGACCGGCCCCTCAGCGCCCCAGACCCCCGGCACTGGCGCGCCCACTCGGCCGCAGAAGCCGCGGACGTCGGGGGCGCGGAGGAGCCAGGGAAGGGCGCACCACTCGCCGTCGCTTCGCTGGACCCGGCGCGTCGGTCACGCCTCGCCCGGCGCCCACAGCCAGGCGGCGCCGCGCACGCCGCTCGAGTCGCCGTGGACGTTCTTCACCAGGCGGGTGGCGACGTGGTCCGAGAACACGAACGCGCCCCACCGCCGCGGCACCTCCTCGTACAGGCGAGCGAGGTTCGAGACGCCGCCGCCGAGGACGATCACCTCGGGGTCGAG
>JAWLGW010000419.1:0-6213 GCA_041690735.1 Planctomycetota bacterium | reverse complement strand
CGGCTCCAGGTCGGCAGGGGCGAGCCGGCGAGCACCAGGGTCTCGAAGCGGACGCCGCGGGCGGCGGCCTTCTGGAGGACGGCGGTCCCGGCGCTGAAGCCGATCCCGTTCGGGCGCAGGGGCGTCGAGCAGGGGGTCCGGCGGTGGCGGGCCTGCAGCTCGCGCTCGAAGTCCGCGATCCGATCGGCCGGGGCGTCGGTGCCGTAGTCGAGCAGGTAGCCGGGGACGAAGGTGAAGTGCGGCACCGGCAGGGCCTCGACCCCCTCGGCCTGCAGGGCGGCCACCACCTCGTCCACCCACAGCCCTTCGTGGTCGGGCCACACACCGTGCACGACGAACACCGGCCCGGCGGGGGAGGGGCCGGGCGGGTCGAGGAACACCACGTCGCCCGCGCAGCCGGCCGGCAGCGACACCAGGAGCGCCAGCGAGAGCAGCCCGGCGGTTCCGAGGGCCCGCCTAGCGGTCGGCACGACGCCAGGCCACCTCGAGGCGGCGGGCCCGCGCCCGCTTGGCGACGTCGAGGAGCAGGCGGTCCCGCTCCCACCGCTCGCGCACCTCGTCGCTGACCGAGGTCCACAGGTCGCGGGTCTCCTCGATCAGCAGCCGGGCCCGGGTGATCTCGCCCGCCAGCGCCAGGTGGAGCGCCGCGCTGCGTGGGTCGCCGAAGGCGAGCGCCCGGGCGGCGACCAGCAGGGTCAACAGCTCCTGGCGCACCGAGCGCGGCCAGTCGGCGGCGCGGGCGACGCCCAGCAGGTGGACCAGCACCGCGGCGTGCAGGTGCACGTCCTCCAGGGTGCGGAACGGCTTGAGGTAGGCCACGTAGCCGTCACCGTCCAGGCGCTCGTGGGCCTCCACCCGCACGCCCTCGAAGCGGACCCGCGCGTGGCACAGCTCGGGGGCGAAGGCCAGGGGCGCCAGGAGCTCGCGGCGGATCCCCTCGCGGCGCGAGGGCAGGTCGACCAGGACCAGGTGGTTGACGCCCTCGGCGTCGACGCCCTCGCTGGCCACCACCAGCAGCTCGTCCGCCTCGGCCCCCAGGGTCACCGGCTGCTTGTCGCCCCACAGCCGATAGCCGTCGCCGTCCGGCTCGAGCCGCGCGCGCAGGGTGCGCGGGTGGGCGCTCCCCTCCTCGCTGGCCGCCAGCGCGACGCGGGCGGGGCCGACGTCGGGGACCAGCTGACTCAGGGCGCTGGCGTAGGCGGAGGCGACGGCGTAGCCCAGGCGATCCATGCGGGCCGCGGCCAGGATCGTGCCGTCGATCGGGTGAGGGGCCGGGCCTGCCGCCCGCAGGTGCCGGATCCACCAGGCGTCGAGTGACATGACCGGCGCGGGCTCCGGGGCGGCCCGCAGGAGCGCCTCCAGGGTCGCCGTGGGGTCGGCAAGCTCGGCGGGGGCGCGCAGGTCCAAGGCCATGCGGGCAGGATAGCGGAGCGCCGCGGCCCCGGCGAGGGCACTCGGGGCCGCCTCCCACGACCGCTCCCCACGACCGCTCCCCACCACCGCTCCCCACGACCGCTCCCTAACGGCGCGGGTGGCATCATGCCCTCATGAACCACCTCCTCTCGTGGGTCCTCGGCGCCTCGCTCGCGGTCGCGTCGGGCGCCCCGGCCCTGGCCCAGGATCCTCCCTCCCCTGTCGAGGAGGCCGAGCGCCTGCTGGCGGCGGGCGAGGCGGCGCGGGCCGAGGCCCTGCTGCGCCGGCGCCTGGAGGCGGCGCCCCAGGACGCGGCCGCGCGCCTGGCCCTCGGGCACCTGCAGGTGGAGGCCGGCCGCCCCGGCGACGCCCTGGCCACCTGGCGCGCGGGCACGGCGATCGCGCCGCCCGCGGAGGCGGCGCGCCTGTGGCTGGCGATCGCGCACCTCGAGGCGCGGGCTGCGGCGGCCCCCGACGGGCCCGCCCGGACCGCTCGCCTGGAGCGGGCGGCCGCCGCCTATCGCCGGGCGCTGGCCGCGCGGGCCGGCGACCTGGAGGGCGAGCTGGAGGCGGCGGGGGGCCTGATCGACGTGCTGCGGGCCTCGCGGGACTTCCCCGCGGCCCTGGCCCTGCTCGACGACCTGGTCGTGAAGTTCCCCGCCAGCGCGCGGGTGGCCCTGGCGCGGGGGCAGGTGCTGGCCGCCCTCGACCGGCCGGACGAGGCGGCGCGCGCGCTGGAGCGGGCCCGGGAACTCGCGCCTCGCGCGCCCGAGCCCCTGGAGGCGCTGGCGGACCTGCGCGCCCGGGCGGGCGAGCGGGAGGCGGCGCGCGAGCTGCGCCGCCAGGCGGTGTTCTTCGCCTGGCTGCCGCCCTTCGCCGCCCTGGACTACACGCCCGCGCGCGGGCAGGCGGTCGTGCGGCTGGCGGGGAAGGCCCTCGACGCCGCCCGGGCCGAGGTGGCGAAGCTGCGCCAGGAGGGCGGCCCGGCCGCCCTCGAGCTGCTGGCGGCGGTCGCCTTTCACGAGGTGGCGCGGGGCCGAGGCCCTGGCCGCCTTGGCGGAGGGCGGCCCCGAGGCGGGGCCGCTGCTGGCGGCGCTGCTGCGCGCGGAGCGGCTGGGGACGCGCGCGCCGGGGGCGGCCGTCGCCCTGGCGCGCTCGGGGTGGCCGGGCGCCCAAGAGGCCCTCGTCGCCCTGCTGGAGCGCGAGGCGGAGGGCGGCGCGTCCAGCGACGCCGCCGGGGCCCTGGCGCTGCTGGGCGATCCCGGCGCCGTGCCGCACCTGATCGCCGCCGCCGCGCCGGGCGATCGCTCCGAGCCGCGCCGCGCGGCTCGCCAGGCAGCCCGCGAGCGCGCCGTGCTGGCGCTGGGCGCCTTCACCACCGCCGAGGCGGAGGCGGCCCTGGAGGCGGCGGCCCTGTTCGGGGGCGAGCTGGCACCGGCGGCGCGGATCGCGTCCTTCCGGCAGGGCGGCGACGTCGCCCACCTCGAGGCGCTGGAGGCGCTGCTGGCGGAGGACCCCCTCGCCCTGCGCCCGCCGCTCCTGGACGCCCTGGCGGCGACCGGACACCCCCGGGCGCGCGCCCTGGCCCAGCGCGGCCGAGCGGCCTGGGAGCAGCGGCTGGAGGAGCGGTAGGCTACTCCCCCTCGTCGCCGCCCACCCACTTGCGCACGATCCGCAGGTAGGCGCCGCTCGGGTCCTCCTTCGCCGCCAGGAAGGCCAGGTTGAGCGGCTTGCGCAGGGGGCTGCCCAGGGGGAGGGTCATGGCGTAGTCCTGGCGGCGGAAGACGCCGCCCACCAGGCTGAGGTCGGCCGTGTGAGCGCTCAGCCAGTGGCGCAGCACCGGCTCGTCGTGGACCAGCGCGTCGGCCTCGCCGGCGACCACCGCCGCCAGGGCGGCGTCGAGGGAGGGGAAGGGGCGCAGGCGGACCCGCCGCTGGGCCATGAGGTCGGCCGCGGTGGTGCCCTCGACCACGGCCACGGGCCGGTCGACGAGGTCGTCCACGCCCTTGATGTCGGTCTTGAGCTCGTGGACCGTCAGGGCCGAGGTGAAGCTGGCGATCGCGACGCCGAATAGGATGATCCCCGAGAAGATCACCAGGATCGCCACCGCCCGGCTGAAGTTGCGCTTGGGCACGAAGTCGCCGTAGCCCACCGTGGACATGGTGACGATCGTCCACCAGATCGCCTGGGGGAGCCCCTCGCCATAGGCGTCGGCGAACCCGTCGCTCCCCCGCTCCGCCAGCCACACCACGTGGGCGCAGCCGAGCACGAACAGCGACACCCACAGGAGCGTGAACCCGAGCTCCCGCGAGAGGATCATGTCCCACAGGCTCAGCCCGCCCTCGGCGCGCACCAGCACGCTGAGCCCGCCCCGGTAGAACGGCAGCGAGAAGTCGAGCGTCTGGGCGCGGCCGCGGGTCACCGTGGTGGCCGCGATCCCGAGGTCGACCTCGCCGGCCCGCACCGCCTCGAGATGGCTCGTGAGGTCGGGGTGCACCACCAGCTCCACCTGCCGGGGGGGGTCCATGCGGGCCGCGACCTCGCGCAGCAGGTCGACCGACAGCCCGCGCGGCTCCTCGCCCTCGAGCAGGACGAAGGGCGGCGCCGCCTTCACCCCCACCCGCAGGGGCGGGGTCTCGGCGGCGTCCTGGGCGCGGGCGGGGCTGGGGGCGAGCGTCAGCAGGAGGAGGAGGAGCGGGGCGACGCGGCTGGAGCTGCTCATGGGGCGTAGGCTAGCAACGCGAGCGGCGCAGGCAACCGCAGGCGACCTGCGGCGCGGCCTGGCGGCCGTCATGCTCGCGTCCTCGAGGATGAGCGTCACGAGCAGGGGCGCTGGCCGGTGGCCGAGGGCGGCTCACTCGGACGGGTCGAACGGGTCGACGACCTCTACGCGGGCGGCCGCGAAGTCTCTCCGGTTGCGGGTGGCCACCCTCAAGCGGTGAGCCAGGGCGGTCGCCGCGATCAGGCTGTCCTTCACGGGCATGGCGCGGCCGGAGGCGCGGAGGTCGGCCAAGAGCTTCGCCCAGCGATGTCCCGTCGCAGCATCCCACGGGAGGCAGGGGACGCGCGCGATGCCCTCGTCGAACCAGCGCTCCAGGCGCCGGCGGCGCTTGCCGCCCGGCAGGAGGAGGATGCCGAAGCGGATCTCGCCGAGGATGATGGGGTCCACGACGATGCCGCGCTCGTTCGCTCGCAGCCAGCCGACCACCTTCGGGTCGGGATCGGGCCTCGTGGGCTCGCTCAGCACGTTCGCGTCGACGAGGTAGGTCAAAGCGCGTCGGTGGACTCGGACTCGATGGGCACGAAGAAGCCCTTCACCGGGCAGCTCAGCAGCCAGTCGACCACGCCCTCGCCGGCGCGCGGCGGCAGGCGCAGGAGGCGGTACTCCCCCGGTCCGATCCGCTCCACCTCGAACTCCTGGCCGGGCTCGATGCCGTCCTCCCTTCGCAGCTCTGCAGGCAGGACGATCTGGCCCTTCGTGGAGACGGTCGTTCGCATGCATGTAAGATACCGTCTTACGTCACCGCGTCCAGACCGCGAGAGCGGGACGGGGCGAGCGCCCGTACCCGCCTGGCGCTCGCCCCGCGGGACCTCGACGCGCCCGTCGCCTGCCGACCGCAGGTGGGCGAACAGCACCGCGCCGTGGGGGGAGGAGCCCGCCGACCCACCAGTCAGCCGGGCGGGCAGGCGAGCGCCCGGACCCGCCCGCTCGCCCTGGCGTGCCGGTCTACGCGTCGCCCAGGAGATCGTCGCGGCGATCGGCGGGGTATCGCGCCAGGAGGGGGGCGCAGGCGGCGGCGGGGTCCATGTCCGCCGGGCGGGCGACGCTGCGCATGGCAGCCAGGGCGCGGCGCAGGGGGTCGAGGACGCTCACGTCCTCGAGGCTCAGGGCGGGCGGCTCGTCCTGGAGGGCGTCGGGAGAGGCCAGGGCGCCGAAGAACAGCTCCAGCTGGCCGCGCTCCTCGCTCATGTCGAGCAGGAAGGGGAAGGCGGGGCAGGCGTCGAACAGGACGCGCACGAAGGCTCGCACCGCCGGGTCGCGGGCCAGCGCGGTGGGGGCGGCGTCGCGGGGGAACACCAGCTGGCAGCGGGCGTGCAGGCCGCGCAGCGAGGGGCCGCCCGCGGTGGAGCCGCGGGCGGGGTCGGCGAACAGCTCGACCAGCGCGGTCACGTCCTGCTGCGCGAGGGCCTCGGGCGTCACGATCAGCAGCCCGACCTCCACCGCGGGGCGCTGCGCGGGGAGCGTCGCCCACTCCCGCGAGGCCCACAGGTGGGCGAGGGGGCCGCCGCGGCGGACGAGCTCGAGGTAGGTCAGCAGCAGGTGGATCGGCGCGCCGTGGCCGCTCGCCTCGCGAGCGGCGCGGTCCTCGCGCACGGCGGCGGGCAGGCGGCGCTTGGCGAGGGCCAGGTAGGTGAGGTCGATGCGCAGGCGCCCGTCGCGGACGCGCAGGTCGTCGCGGTCGGTCAGGCTGGGCGGCTGCACCAGCGGGCGGAAGAGGTCCCCCAGCTCGCGCCCCAGGAAGCCGGCGAACACGGTCCGCTCGTGCTCGCTGGTCGCCGCCAAGAGCGGCGCCGCGTGTTGGCGGAGGAGGGCGTGCAGCTGCTCCAGGCCGGGGGAGGCGACGGTCCGCTCGAGGAAGCCGCCCTCCTCCCGGTCCGCGCCAGGAACCGGACCCCGGATCGCCTCGGCCAGCTCATGATGCAGCCGCCCCAGCTCGGCCCGCAGCTCGGGCTCGGGATCGCTGCGCAGCTCGCGCGTCAGCTCGCGCGCGCGGGCGGCCGGCTCGCGCGTCCGCTCCT
>JAWLGW010000418.1:0-6214 GCA_041690735.1 Planctomycetota bacterium | reverse complement strand
CACCGAGGGCGTCGAGCAGCGTGGCCCGCACCGCCAGGGGCAGGGTGCCGTCGAGCACCCGGTCGCTCGTCTCGGCCACGGCGCCCTCGTCCTCGCCGCGCAGGCGCGCCAGCTCCAGGAACCGCGCCGGCCCCCGGGCGGCGAAGGCGTCCTCGCCCGCGGCGGCCGCGTCCAGCAGGTCGCTGGTGATCGCGTGCAGCGGGCGCGCCGGCGCGGGCCCGGCCGCGATCGCCGCGGCCGTCTCCCCGCGCAGGGCCTGCGAGGCGGGGACGCCGAGGGCGGCCCGCAGCTCCGCCAGCGCGTCGGCGGCGGCCGCGCGCTCGAGGAGGCGCTCGCCGATCGGCCGGAGCTGCGGCCGGGTGGCGATCGTCACCTGCGCGGCGCCCTCGCCCAGCGCCCGCAGCGCGACCCGCTCGGCGCCTCCCAGCGTCGCGACCAGACCGTCCGGCCGGAGCGTCGCCGTCAGCGCCCCGCTCACCTCCGCCGCCGCGCCCCCCACGACCTCCGTGTAGCGCCGCGAGCGGGTCACCGCGTCGGGGCCGGCCGTGTACGAGGCGCGGAAGGTCCCGGTCGCGTCGGCGTCGTCCGCCTCCCACCGGGCGGCGGGAGCGGCGGGCAGCGCGAACCGGTCGAGCGCCAGGAGCGCCCGGAGGAGGTTGCGCCCCTCGGGACCCACCGCGGGCAACGCCAGCGCGACCACCCGGCCGCTCCGATCGAGCTGCGCCAGCGCCTCGATCCCGCGCGGCAGGTCCGTCGCCAGCGCCCCCTCCACCTCGACGTCGAAGGCGAAGCCGAGCGTCGCGCCCTCCTCGTCGGCCGCGTAGCAGGTGAGGGTCCGGCGGCCCTCCACCCGCGTGGCCTGAGGCGCGCCCGCCAACGTCAGGTCGAAGGTGACGTCCAGGGCGTGCTCGAGGACCCGTCCGACCTCGGGGGCGAGGGCCGTCACGTCGCAGCGTGCCTCGGCGCTCGCCCCGCCCCGCGACCGCCAGCCGCGATCGCGCTCGACCGTGACCGGTCGCTCCGGGGAGGCGGTGACGGTCCTCCCCACCCCGGGCGGGGCCGCCGGCCCGTCCGTGGCGATCAGCCACACCAGCGCGGTCGCCGCCGCCGCCGCCACCACCGCCAGACCCGCCGCCTGCACTCGCCGTCCTGAGAGCTCCATGGGCGCTCCTCCCTTCCTTCCGCCGCACCCTTCGCACGGGCCGCTCCACCGGCACCGAACCGCACCAACTCCATAGGACACAGCGCCTTGCGATCCGGCAGCGGCCGGCGAATCGGAGCAGGTGCCTCCCTGCAATTCATGTGAAAAGAGGAGAAGCGGGCGCGGTGCGGGGAGGCTGTCGCTGCGCGAGGGCTCGTCGCGGCCTCATGGGAGCGTCAGCCTCGGGGGGCACCCCCCCGGCTAACCATCCGCGACGGCCGGGGGACGCCCCGGGCCGCCGCTGGAGGGAAGGGAGAGAGGTGATCGTCAGGCGCCGACGCGAATGATGCCGCTGCCGATCGGGATCGCGGTGCGGGCCAGGGTGAACCGGACCAGCGTCTTCGAGAACCGCTTGCTGAGGAAGCCGAACCCGACCTGCGCGAACACGCCGGCGCTGCAGTCTGAGGAGAGGACCAGGTCGACGTCGAAGTTCATGGTGCGGCTGGTGAAGGTGGTGCGCGCGGGCAGGGTGGCCCGGATCAGGGTCAGGTCACCGAACACGCCCACCTTGACGCCCGGGATGCCGGCCCCGACCGCCAGGTTGCCGCCCACCCCGGCGCTGCCGGCGAAGGTGACCGCGGTCGAGCTCCCGCCCCAGGAGAGGGGGACGGTGGCCGAGACGCCCACGGTCGAGGCCAGGCGCACCTCGATGCTGGCCACGATCGGCCCGACCGGGACCGGGATCTCGAACACGCCCACCGAGAAGGTGCGCGTCAGCGAGCGGCTGAAGGTGATCGAGTTGCGGCCGAGGACCGTCAGCTCGAAGCGCCGGCTCAGGGTGGGCTTGCTGCTGCTCAGGTTCCTGGCCGCGACCTCACGGTGCAGGCCGAAGGCGCGCATGCGGCGGCTTCCCACCCACACGTTGACGCTGTTGTCGGTCGCGAAGGTGAAGGCGTCCGACGCGTGGCGGCTGACCATCTCGCGCACGAAGTTGGCGCCCACCTTGCTGTTGCCCACCCGGCGCTCCTTGCGGTAGCGGCGGGTCTGCGGCGCGGTCGAGCGGGAGGTCGAGGTCGAGGGCGACGAGGGCCGCGAGGTCGAGGGCGACGAGGGCCGCGAGGTCGAGGTGGAGCCGCCGGTGTCGCGGCGCAGGAAGGAGCCGTGGACCCAGCCGGTCACTCCGGCGCCGGTCACCCGCTTCCACACGCCCGAGGTGGAGAGGGCCTGGACCCTGGCCCCGCGGGCCAGCTTGCCGACCACCCGGTTCCCGGTCCCGGGCCCGCTGCGCACGTTGAGCGCGCTGGCGGTCACCACGTAGGTGCCCGAGGCCGAGCTCGTGCTGGGGGCGGGGGCGGGCGCGGGCCGCGGCGCCGGCGCCTCGGGCGCGGCCGACGAGCCGGCCGCCCGCAGGTAGCTGCTGTGGACCCAGCCGGCGGGCGAGGCGATGCGCCGCCAGGCGCCCTGCGCCTCGACCACGCTCACCGTCTTGCCCCGCAGCACCTTGCCGACCTTGGCGTGGCTGGTGCCGGGGCCCTTCCGCACGTTGAGCGCGCTCGCCGTGACCACGTACTTGCCGTTGGCGCGAGTCGCGGCGCTCGAGGGAGCCGGGGCCGGGCGGGGAGCGGGCGCAGGGGCAGGCGCCGCGGAGGCGCTGGAGGGGATCACCAGGCGCTGCCCCACCGAGATCTTGTTGGGGTCAGCGATCCCGTTGGCGGAGACGATCGCGCGGACGCTGACGCCGTGGCGGCGGGCGATCGCATACAGGGTGTCGCCCGAGCGGACGACGTAGCTGGCGGCAGCCTCGGCGGTGCCGGCCAGGAGCAGGGCGCCGATCAGCGCCAGCGAGAGGCGGGTGGGGGTCGAGATCATGTGGTTGGAGCTCCTTCCTTGCTTCCTGCCGACCCTTCAGGCACGCGCCGGTCCAGCGCGCGCGCCCAGCGCGCAGCCGCCCGTAACATTTGACCCACCGGTGAGTTGAAGCCCCGCCCGCGCCGAGGGCCAGACTCCGGCCCGAGCGGCTGAAAAGGAGGCGAAAGGGTCACCGCGACCAACTGGACGCGCTGTTGAAACGCGACACAACAAAGCTCCCCACACGAAGAACACCGGCCGCCGCGGAGGACCGCGGCGGCCGGCGTCGAACGAAGGGTTGTGCACACAAAAGGCGAAACAGAGAAACGGAGGGGGGTCTGCTCCTTCCAGGCGGCCTCGCCGCCAGATACCAAACTCTTGAAAGTCTGCTACTCGGCCGCGGCGACCTCGCTCGCGGCCTCGCGGTCCGCGGCGAAGACCTGGTAGACCGCGTGGTGCTCCGGGGCGAGGGGGGCCTGCGCCGCCAGGGCGAACCAGGCGTTCTCTCGCACCAGCGGGTCCTCGCCCGTGGCGGCCACCGCCCGAGAGAGGGCGTCGGCCAGCGCAGGGGCCCGCAGCCCCGCCAGCTCGCAGGCGAAGGCGCAGCCGGCGCGAACGCCGGGGTCGGCGTCCTGCGTCAGGGCGGCCAGCACCGGCTGGAGGTCCGCGACGCTGCCGGCGTAGCGGCCCAGCAGGATCGCGGCGCGGCGGCGCGCCTCGGGGTCCGAGTCGCCGGCGAGGACCGGCAGCAGCCCGGCGCGCACCTCGCGCGCCTCGTCGGTCGAGGCGCCCACCGGCTCGGGAATGGCCCGCAGGGCGGCCCGGCGCACGTCGCGGTCGGTCTCCTGGCGCAGGGCCCGCAGGGCCACCGGGCGGGCGCTGGGGGCATCGTGCCCGTCGAGGATGTCGAAGGCAGCCAGCCGTCGCGCGGCCTCGGGGTCGTCGGCGGCGATCTGCAGGGCGAGCTGCTCCACCTCGTGATCGCGGACCTGCCCCAGGACCGCCGCCAGCAGCTCGAGCTCGCCGGCGTCGTGCGAGCGCTCCAGCTGCGCCACCACCGCGTCCAGGGTGGCCGCGTCCTCTCGGGCCCGGGCGGCCAAGTCCTCGGCGGCGGCGGCGGCGGCGTCCTGCACGTGCTCGTCGGCGGGAGCCTCGAAGGCGGCCCTGGCGGCGGTCAAGGCCGGCTCCAGGTCGACGGCCGGCGCCTCGACGACCTCGCTCGCCTCGGGGTCGATCGGCTCGACCGACCGCAGGGCGGCGTCGACCTCCGGCGCGGCGTCCGCGCCGTGGGCGTGGCCGCAGCCAGACGAGGCCGAGGCCTGCGACGCGACCCGCTGCGGGGCCGCGAGGCGCGTCAGCGACACGGACGCCGGCGCGGCGCTCGCCTCGGCGGTCCAGCGCCCGCCGAGGAACCCCAGGCCGAGGAACGCGCACAGGGCGGCCCCGGTGGCGAGGGTGCGCGGCTGCAGGGGCAGCGCCTTGCTGCCGCGGATCGAGCTGTGAGTCATGGGTTCTCCCTTCCTTCCTTCCGCTGGACCTCCATGGCAATCGACGAACCACGAGCCTCCCTCGCCGTAAGCCTTTGCACGACAGAGGTCCACGCCAGCTGGGCGCCCCCTCGTCCCGCGCGCGCGAAAGGAGTCCGAAAAGCCGCCGAAAAGCTGGTGAAAGGGAGTGAGGCGAAAGCGCAGGGAGGGCGGGTCGCTTAGGATCGCCCACCAGGAGGTCCTGGTGAGGGAAGACTGCGGCGGCGACCCGACGCGCCGCGAGTTCCTGCGGTGGTCGGTGGCCGGCACCTTGAGCCTGGCCCTCGCCCAGCGCGCGCTGTTCGCCCAGGAGGGCGAGCGGCCCCCCGGCGGCGGCGCCGCCGAGGCGGTGATCGTCCTCGACATGGCCGGCGGCATGAGCCAGACCGACACCTTCGACCCCAAGCCCGGCACCGCCAGCGCCGGGCCGCTACGGGCGATCAAGACGCGGGCCAGGGGGCTGGAGCTGTCGGAGCTGTTGCCGCGCCTCGCCGACCGCGCCGACCGCCTGGCGGTGATCCGCAGCATGGCGACCCGGGAGGGGGCCCACGACCGGGCGCAGTATCTGCTCCACACGGGCTACGCCCCCAGCGGCACCGTGCACCACCCCGACCTCGGCGCGCTGGTCGCCCAGGCGAAGCACGACGCGGCCCTCGACGTGCCGGCGTACGTGTGCGTGGGAGGGGGCGCGCCGGTGGGCGCGGGATTCCTGGGCGTGGCGCACTCGCCCTTCGTGGTCGGCGACCCCTCCCGGCCGGTGGAGAACCTGGGCTACCCGCAGGGCGTCGACGCGGCCCGCTTCGACCGGCGGCGCCGGCTGCTGGAGGCGATCGAGCGCAAGTTCCGCAAGGACCACCCGGGCGCCGAGACCGACGGCCACACCGCGGTCTACGAGCGCGCCGACCGCCTGATGCACTCGCCGCGGGCGGCGGCCTTCGACCTGTCCCAGGAGCCGGCCGGCACCCGGGCCGCCTACGGCGAGAGCGGCTTCGGCCAGGGCTGCCTGCTCGCCCGCCGCCTGGTCGAGGTTGGCGTGAAGGCGGTCGAGGTGCGCCTGGGCGGCTGGGACACCCACCAGGACAACTTCACCCAGAACCGCCGCCTGGCCGGGCAGCTCGACGCGGGCTTCGCCGCGCTGCTCGGAGACCTCGCGGAGCGGGGGCTGCTGGAGAAGACCCTGGTCGTGCTGCTGACCGAGTTCGGCCGCACCCCCGGGATCAACAAGGACGACGGCCGCGACCACTTCGCCAACGGCTGGAGCGCGGTGCTGGCCGGCGGCGGCGTCCGCGGCGGCCAGGCGATCGGCGCCACCAGCGCCGACGGGCGCGAGATCGCGGCCCGGCCGGTGACCGCCCAGGACCTCATGGCCTCGCTGTTCCACGCCCTGGGGTGCGACGCGACGCGGGTCAACCAGACCCGGGCCGGCCGCCCGATCCGGGCGGTCGACGCGGCGGGGAAGGTCGTGCGGGAGCTGTTTGCATAGCGGAGGGGGTGTCGAGGAGCCCCCGTCGGGCGACAGCCGTCAGGCTTCCTCGCCCTCGCCCTCGCCCTCGCGCGCGTCCTCGTCGCCTGCGTCCGCCTGCCTCGCCTCGCGCTCCTCGCGCTCCTTGCGGATCTCGTCCAGCAGGCCCGAGATCTCCACCGAGCGCTGGGCGCCGGTGTCGCGCACGAAGCGGAGCTCCGGCGTCACGCGCGTGTG
>JAWLGW010000417.1:0-6218 GCA_041690735.1 Planctomycetota bacterium | reverse complement strand
GCTGGCGGCGCAGGTCCGCGAGGGCGCCCGCGAGCGGGCCCAGCGGGACGCGCTGGCCCGGCTGGACGCGGCCGCGATCGGCGAGCGGGCCGCTCGCGTCGCCGAGCAGCAGCTCGTGCCCGAGCTGCTGGCGTCCGTCGACCGGGAGCGGCTGGCGTCGGAGCTGGGCGACCTCACCCTCGCCGCGACCCTCGAGGCGCTCGAGGAGGAACGGGACCTCGACCTGCTGCGGGACAAGGTGGTCGCGCAGGCGCGCGAGGCCGCGGCGCAGGCCGCCGCGGCGGACCTGGGCGGCATGGACCTGGACGGCATGGCGGACGAGGTCCGGCGCCGGGTGATCCAGGAGGCCGCGGAGCGCGCGCTCCCTCGCCTGGAGGAGCGCCTCGACGTCGATCAGCTGACGGAGGAGGCGACCGCCGCCGCGGCGGCGCGAGCGGCCGACCGGCTCCTCGCCCGCGCGCAGGGCGACGGCCAGACCGAGCTGCGCGCGGCGGTGAGCGAGCGGGTGGCGCAGGAGGCGCGGGCCGCCCTCGAGGCGCTGGAGGCCTCAGCCGAGCAGGCCGCCCTGCGGGCGGTGGAGGCGGCGAGCGGGGAGCGGGGCGCCCTCGACGTCAGCGCGGTGGCCGACGCCGTGCGGCGCCGTCTGGAGGAGGAGCGCTCCGACGTCCAGGAGGTGGCGGTCGATCCACGTCAGCTCAAGCTCCTGGCCCGTGAGCTGCGCGCGCTCAAGCGAGCCGTGACCGAGCTGCAGGAGGAGCGCGAGCGCTCGGTGGCCGAGCTGCAGGAGCTGCTCAAGGACGAGCTGGTCCCCAGGGCGGTCCGCCGCGCCCTCAAGCGTCGTCCGCAGCCCTGACCGCGGCCCCCGGCGCCCTCTCAGGCCGCGCCGGCCACACCATGAGGAGCAGCCCCGCCGCCAGGAGCGCCACCAGCTCGGTGAACGGCACGTCGACGGTGGCGTGGATCAGCCAGGCGACCGCCCCCGCCTTGGGGTTGGTGGCGTCGGCATGGATCGCCCCCAGCTCGCCCTTGACCTGGATATGGATCGCCGCCCGCTCGCGGCGCTCGCGCAGATCGATCCGGGTCCCGTACACCTGCCGGTTGAGCGGGTCATCCTCGAGGTCGAGGGGCGTCGCCAGCTCGTAGTCGGGGTCCAGGGGCAGGTGCAGCCCGGGCTGCGCGCGCAGGCGGGCCACCAGGTCGGCGTCGACCCGGCGGAGCGGCGCGGGCTCGCGCGGGAAGTCGGTCGCCCAGTGATGCAGGTACACCAGGCCCAGGGCTCCGATCAGGGTCAGGCCCCCCCCCACCGCTCGCCGCCTGCGTCCGCTCCTGCGGAGCTCCGCGCCGCGAGCACCTGCCGGTGTCGCGTCCGCGCTCACGGCTCCTCCCTCGACTCCTTCTGGGGGGGCTGCCAGGCCAGCCGTCGCCGCCCCCGCAGGCGCTTCACCCGCCGCTCGACGCGCAGCGCCTCACCGCGAGTGGCGTAGGGGCCGTGCACCGCGCCGACCTGCCAGGGCCGCCCGGCCCGGGTCGAGCGCGCCCCGCCGGGTCGGCCGCCGTTGTGCTGCGCCAGCCGCCGCTCCAGGTCGGTGGTCACCCCTACATAGGTGCGGCCACGGTCTGCGGAGATCAGCACGTAGACCGACCAGCGGAGGCGCACCTCGCTCACCGCGCGTCGCTCACCGCGCCTCGAATGGGGGGTCGAAGGTGGGGATCCCGTCGAGCTCGAAGGTGAGGGCGATCGCTCCCTTGAGCGTCCGCGCCACCATGTACTCGAGGGAGTCGTCCGGGTCGGTCCCCATGAAGACCACGCGGAACCGCCCGCCCTCGGGGGCGATCATGGCCACCTTCTCGCGCGTCGGCGCGTAGGCCGACCACACCCCGTCCAGCCCCAGGGTCGGGGCGATGAAGCCCACCAGCCCGTCGCTGCCGAGGACCCGGTAGCGCTCGCGATCGCGCCCTCCGCCAGCGGCGGCCGCGGGGGCAGCGGCGGCGGACGCCTCCTCGTCGTCTGCCACCTCGCTCGCCACCACGTCGGGCATGAGCGTGCTCGCGCTCAGGTCGATGTCGCTCTGCGAGGCGCTGAGGTCCTCGGCGGAGACCTCGGCGGCCTCGGGCCCCACCGGAGGATCGACCTCGGGGTCGACGCTGAGGCCGAAGCCGACCCTCACGGCGCCGAGGAAGGTCTTGGCCATGGCGTAGGCCAGGGAGTCGTTGGGGTCGGCCCCCACCGGGACCACTCGATACTTGCCGTTGGCGGCGGGGGTGATCACCGCCACCTCCCGCTGCGCCTCGTCGAACAAGGACCAGGCGTCCTCGACCGAGGTGACCGCCACGTAGCCGACGTGATAGCCCCCGGCGAGGACGGTGTGGTACGCCGCCTGGCTCGGCGCCGCCTCGACGCCAGCCTCCGGCGAGGCGGCCGGCGCCGCCGGCTCGGCGGCGGCCACCCCCCGCGGCTGCGCCCGCGGCGGGTCGTCGAGCGGGACCGCCGACCAGCTCCCGCCCTCGGGCGGAATGATCAGGGGCGCCCGCTCGAGGCCCAGGGCCAGGGCCACCGCCTCGGGCAGGCTGGCCACGTCCACGGAGTGGACCGAGTCCTCCGGCCGCTGACCGAGGAAGGTCACCTCGAACTGAGCGCCCGATCGCCGCAGCGTCGCCACCTTGGTGGTGCTGGCGTCGTACAGCGCCCACACGCCCTCGGTGGGGTTCATGATGAAGCCCATGGTGCGCGCGCCGTCCAGGACGCGGCAGCTCACCTCCGCCGCCTGGATCAGGCGCAGCGCCAGCCGCTGCTGCTCGGAGGTCGTCACGAACTCGAGGCCGGCGTGGGGCAGCGGGTCGCCCTGGACCATGCGGCACCAGGCGACGCGCGCCTGCAGCTGCACGGCGCGATCGAGGATCGGGTGGTACAGCTCGGCCGCCAGCTCCTGATCGGTCGCGAACGGCGTGGCGACCTTCACCCCGGCGCCGGTGGGCGAGACGTCGAGCACCGCCCGGGCTTCCTGAGGCGGGAGCCCGGTGCCTGGCGCGGCCAGGCGCAGCTTGGCCAGCCCGGTGCGGATGCGTCCCGCCGCGCGCTCGCTCACACCTCCGCGTGGTCCTTCCCGGTCAGCTCGACGGCCTCGATCTCGCTCAGCGGATAGCGCGCTTGTCCGCCCGCCGTCAGGAACAGCTCGACGAACGGCGCCCCCAGCTTGGGATGAGCGTCCAGCTCCCGGTTGAACAGGTAGCCATCGACGCGCTCCCCGCTGGTGAGGGTGACGGTGACGTCGCCGCGGTAGTCGAAGCCCGCCTCGACCTGTCGCTCGAGGTCGGTCGTCGGCTCGCGCTTGCTCATGCAGACCTCCAGGCGCCGTCGCCGGCGCCGCCAGGGCCGGTTGTACCCGAGGCCGCTGACGCGCGCGACACGACCGGGCAGACGGGCGAGGCGTTCAGGCCAGGGAGCACAGCTGGGCCAGCGCCTCGGCGTCGAGGAACAGGGCCGTCACGTCGCCGATCAGCAGCTCGTCCCCTGGCCGAAGGCGATACAGGCGGTGCGGCTCGAGGGGGATCCCGTTGACCCGCGTGCCGTTCGAGGAGCCCTCGTCGGCGATCCGCCAGGTGGAGGCCTCCTCCTCGTCGGGGTGCACCGTCGCGTGCAGCTTCGACACCAGGGGAGAGATCAACCGCACGTCGCAGCTCGCCGCCCGCCCGAGCAGGACTCGGTCCTCGTACAGGTTGCGGTTGGTGACGGTCAGGGGCACCACCACGGCGGTGCGCAGCACGGTGTCGAGCGCGCCCGCGTCGCCCCGCTGCAACACCGAGGTGTCCCCCGGCTCCGGCAGCTCGGTCCCGTCCTCGGGCGTCTGATACACCGGGCTCGCCTCGTCGCCCACCTTGGGCTTGAAGACCAGCACCGGGAGATCGCCGAGCAGGCGGCCGAGGTCGACCTCCTTGGCCCGCACGCGGCTCGCGAGCTGCTCGATCGTGATCCCCTCCGGCAGGATCTGGTTGGGCTCGACCATGGACGACGTGCCTCCAGCGCGCGGGGCAGCGAGCGCACGATCGACGCTCCCCCCGAGCGGCCATCAGTCTCGCACACCGCCGACTCGTGTGGTCGTCAGGGGCGCCGCGAGGCGCCCCTGGTCGTGTCCGCCTGCGCCACCCTGGCGTAGACTCGCGCCGTGAGCACCAGCGCCCTCGAACGTGCCCTGCGAGTGGGGCGGCTCCCCGGCGGCGACCTCGCCGAGGAGCTGATCAGCCTGACCGACGTCCCGGTGGCGACCGCCGCCGAGGCGACCGCGGTCGTCGAGGCCCTGCGCGGCCTCCAGCCGCCGACCCCGGCCCCCTGCGGGGCGACCCCGCCGCCCAGCGAGTGTCCCGCCTCGCCGCTCTACCTGCTGGCGTCCCTGCTGCAGCGGCCTTCGAGCCGCGAGGCCGAGGGGGTGTTCGCCGACGCCGGGCTGCGGGCGCTCCGGGAGCAGTTCGACGCGCACCTGCCGATCGAGGGGCCGCACCAGGCCGACCTGCTGTTCCTGCTCAAGGTGGGCGCGCTGTATGGCGACCCCGAGGCGTTCGCGCGCACCCTGGAGGCCGCCCGGGCAGGCCGCTGGCCGGCCGATCCCCTGTGGGAGGTGGTCCTGCGCCTGTGGGCCGAGGGGCCAGACGGCGAGGCCCGTATGGCACGGCTGCAGGAGCCCTTGCCGCGAGGCTTCGCGGCCGTGGCGCTGCTCGACCTCGCCAACGGCCGCGCCCTCGCCGGGCGGTCCGCAGGCCCTCATCCCTTCGACGCGCCCGCCGGGCGCGCGCTGCTGGAGGCGCTGCTGGGCGAGGACGACTCGGCCGCAGCCAGTTACGCCCAGAGCGCCGCCACCGCGATCCCCTTCTTGGGTGCGGCCGCGCAGGAGGCGCTGCTGGCGCGCGCGCTGGGCCACCCGGTCCCCCGCGTCGCCCTGGAGGGCGCCTGGGCAGCGGCGCGCCTGGGCCGCCCCGAGGGCGAGGCGCGCCTGGTGGAGGCCTGCCGCGACCCCCGTCAGGCGCTGGTGGCCCGCTCGTACCTGCTCGAGCTGGGGCGGGGCGAGGCGATCCCGCCCGAGGCGCTGGAGCCGGACGCGCAGGCGCAGGCGGAGCTGAGCGCCTGGCTGGCGCACCCCCACGAGCGGGGCCGCGCCCCTGACGCCGTGCGCGTCCTCGACCGCCGCCGGCTGTACTGGCCGCCCACCGGCGACCGCCGCCGCCTGTGGCTGATCGAGTTCCGCTACGACCAGGGCGCCGAGGGCCCCGAGCGGGGGGTGGGGCTGGTGGGCTCGATCCCCTGCGTGCTGTTCGACGAGACCTCGCCCGACATGCCCCCCGACGACGTCTACGCCCTCCACTGCTGCTGGGAGCTGCAGGTGAACCGCGACCCGCGGGCGCCCGCCGCCCGATCGGTTGAGGCCGGGCGCGAGCTGCTGGCCGCGCCCGAGGCGCCGCCGGTGTAGAGAGCAGTTAGCTGTTAGCAGTTAGCTGTTGGCCTCGAAAGTGGTGCGCGCCCGCTCGTTGGGCATGGCTAACTGCTAACTGCTAACCGCTAACTGCTTTCAGACCCGGTAGTGCTCCGCGGCGGCGCCCTCGGCGTCGAAGGTGGCGTCGACCCGGATCCGCCGCAGGTTCTCGCGCGCCTCGGCCCGCACCCGCAGGTCGGCGCTCACCCCGATCTCGACCGGGATCCAGCAGTTGGCGGGTAGCCCCCGCGGCAAGGCGAAGGTCGCCACGGCGACCCGCCGGTCGCCCTCCAGCAGCTCGAGGGCGATCTGCTCCTGTCCGGGGCGCGAGGTGGCGAACACCAGCCGGGCCTGGGCGGGCAATGAGGCCCCCGCCGCCACCACCTGCTGGGTGGTGCCGTCGCTGCTCTTGGCGGTGAGGGGGGCGGGCGCTGGCATCGGACTCGGGTGGTAAGGTGCGGCAGGTCGTTGGAAGTATAGCGTGCCCGCCCTCAGAGGCCTCCCATGCAGCGACGCATCATCGTCATGCGCCACGCCAAGAGCTCCTGGAAGAGCGACGCGCCCGACGACCACTCGCGCCCCCTCAACCGCCGCGGGCGGCGGGACGCGCCCCGCGTCGCGCAGGAGCTGGCGCGGCGCGGGTGGGTGCCGGAGCGGGTGTTCAGCAGCGACGCCCGCCGCACCCGTCAGACCTGGGAGATCATGGCGCCCTATTTCGAGAATGCCCCCCAGGTCCGCTGGCTGAAGTCCTTTTAG
>JAWLGW010000416.1:0-6218 GCA_041690735.1 Planctomycetota bacterium | reverse complement strand
GGCGAGGCCGGCGCTCACTCGGCCGGCAGCCCCTCGGTCGCCAGGGCGTAGTTGCGATAGCGCGGGTCGTCGGTCAGCTCGCGCACCACGCGCGGCGCCAGCCAGGGCGGCAGCGGCGCCTCGGCGTCGGTGGACGGCAGCTCCACCTCGGCCATGACCAGGTCGAAGTCGTCGAAGGCGTCCACCTCCCAGGTCCGCTCGCCCTCGACCACCGCGTAGCGGGTCTTGGCGATCCGCCGCCCAGTGGTGCGCGCCCAGGCCTGCGCGAACGCGGCCTCGTCGATCTCGCGCTCGATCTCCTCGCGGACCATGCCCTGCCCGCGCTTGATCGTATGGGTGCACTTCACCGCCCCGTCGGGCCCCACCTTGCGGCGCACCCGCCCCTCGGCCAGCTCGCCCTCGCCGGCCTCCTCGTCGGGGAGATAGCCCTGCTCGATCCTGTAGGCTCGCGCGCGCGCCGGCAACTCGGGCAGGCGGTCGAGGAGGAACACGCGCTCGATCTCTTGGGGGCTGCTCATGGACCGCATGGTAGCGCGCGTGCGCCCCCCGCCTCTCCATGGTGGGGGCACGCACGGTCAGAAGGGCTGCGCTCCCAGGTAGACGCCGTCTCGAAACACGTAGCCAAGGCGCACCTTCGGTTCTGCGGGGAGCTCGACGGGCTGGCCGTCCACGACGTAGCGGCCGGGTGTGGCCGTGAGCGCGAACGTATGCCCACCGTAGGTGATTTCGTCCCCGGAGACGGCCGGTCGGAGGGCGAGGGTCGTGGAGTGGAACGAAATCGCCCTACCGTCGACGGAGATCGCCAGGACGGCGACCTCCTTCTCGCCGCCTGCCAGGTCCTTCTCCTTCCACCGACTCACCGTGAGCAGAACGGCGCGCCCCGGATCTTCACGAAGTCGTCGTGAGTGATCTCGTCGTCGTCTTCGAAGACAGCCTCGGGGTCGGGTGGGTGAGGTGTGAAATCAACACAGCCTGCAAAAGATGCAAGCAGTGCCAGGCAAGTCAGTGGCGAGCGACTGAGCATGGCTGCTGAGCCCAATCTACCTCAGGTCGCGGTCTACGCCGCTCCCCTGAGCGATCAAGGCCTCCCGGAGGAGCGCACCTGGGCGCAGCCAGCCGGAGCCCCTGGAGCCGCGGGCAGCCGCGCCGCCCCAAACGGCTCGCTCCGAGCAGGCCCGTCCAAGCCCGGCCCCGGGCCGTGAGATGGCACAATCGCGCCCCATGAGCACCCTCGCGAGCTTCCGCCTCCCCGCCGGCTGCCGCCGGACGCTGGCCGCCCTGGCGCCGGTGGTGTTGACCGACGAGGTGGAGGCGCTCGGCCTCACCGAGGCGGTGGTGGACGAGGTGGAGCAGTTCCTGCGCTCGATCCCCACCCCGGTGCGGGCGGGGGTGGTGGCGGGGATCGTGGCCTTCGAGCAGTCGGCCCGCGCCGCGCCCTCCTCGCTGGGACGTGGCTTCTCCCGTTTGCCCGCGGCTCGCCGGGTCGTCCACTTCGAGCGGTGGTGGCGGGGTGCGGGGCCGCTCCACCAGCTGGCGCGGGCCCTGAAGATGTTCCTGGCCTTCGCTTACTACGAGCACCCACAGGTGAAGGAGCGCCTCGGCTACGACCCCGAGCGGTGGATCGAGCGGGTCGGCCGGGAGCGGCTCGAGCGCCACGGCGAGGCGATCGCCGCCGCCGAGGCGGCGGTCCTGGCGCCCGACCCGCTGGTGCCCCCTGCGAAGAAGCCGGCGCGGCGGGCGCCGCGGGAGCTGCCCCGTGCCGCCGTCTAGCTCGAACGGCGGCTGGCCTCGTCCCCCTGCGCGACCGCCAGCTCGTCCTGCTGGCCTGTTCACCCGCGAGGACTGGCCCCACCTGCCGGGCGCTCGGGTGCGCCGCCGCCGGTTCCGCCCTGACGAGGTGGAGCTCGACTGCGACGTGGTGGTGGTCGGCTCGGGGGCGGGGGGCGCGGTCATGGCCGCCGAGCTGGCCGAGGCGGGCCTCGACGTGATCGTCCTCGAGGAGGGCGGCCACACTCCGACCGAGTCCTTCACCGCGCAGGCCGGCGCCATGATCCGGGACCTGTACCGCGACGGCGGCGCGGCCATGGCCCTGGGCGACCCGCCGGTCACCTACAGCGAGGGGCGCTGCGTGGGCGGCTCCACCGTGATCAACGGCGGCATGTCGTGGCGCACGCCCGAGCGGGTCCTCGACCGGTGGGGGCGCGAGGACTGGGTGGAGCGCGCCGCCGCTGGCGACATGGAGCGGTACTTCGCCCGGGTGGAGCGGTTCATCTCGGCGCAGCCCCAGCCCCTCGACACGGTGGGGCGCGACAACGCCCTCCTCAAGGAGGGGGCCGACGCCAAGGGCTGGAAGGTCCTCCAGAACGTCCGCAACCAGGTCCACTGCGCGGGCTCGAACAACTGCGCCTTCGGCTGCCCCACCGGCGCCAAGCGCTCGGCGCTGGTGACCTACGTGCCCCGGGCCCTCCACTTCGGCGCCCGCCTGCTGGCCCACTGCCGCGTCGACCGGGTGCTGCGCGACCGCAAGCGGGTCACCGGCGTCGTGGGCCGAGTGGTGAAGAGCGACGCCAATGACGGCTACGCCTTCACGGTGCGGGCCCGCCGGCAGGTGGTCCTCTCGGCGGGGGCGATCCACACCCCGGGGATCCTGCTCCGCTCGGGCATTACCACCCCCTCGGGGCGGGTGGGCCACAACCTCTCGCTCCACCCCAACACCAAGGTCACCGCCCTCATGGACGAGCCGGTGCGGGGGTGGGAGGGCGTGCACCAGGCCTATCAGGTGCGCGAGTTTCAGGAGGAGGGGTTCCTGTTCGCGGCGGTGAACATTCCCCCCAGCATCGTCGCCATGACCCTCCCCTACTACGGCGCCCGCCTGCGCGAGGTCATGGCCGGCTACGAGCGCACGCTGATCGCGGGCATGCTGGTCGAGGACACGGTCACCGGGCGGGTGCGCCTGGTGGGGGGCCGGCCGCAGGCCTTCTATCAGCTGTCCCCCTTCGACGCCGACCGGCTGGTGCGGGGCACCGCGCTCCTGTGCGAGCTGCTGTTCGAGGTGGGCGCCAAGCGGATCGTGCTCCCCTTCGAGGGGGTGGCGGACCTGCACGGCCCCGACGACGTCCGGCGCCTGTACGCCCAGCCGATCCCCCGCGGCGCCATGGAGGTGGTCACCGTGCACATCATGGGGACCTGCCCCATGGGCGGCGACCGGACCCGCCACGTGTGCGACTCGTGGGGTCGGGTGTACGACGCGGCGGGGCTCACGGTGGCGGACGCCAGCCTGTTCCCCTCGCCGATCGGGGTGAACCCCATGGAGACGATCATGGCCCTGTCGACCCGCAACGCGGAGCGGCTGCTGGAGGAGGCGCTGGCGGGGGCCGGCGCGTGAGCGGCCCGGTGCGGACGCCGCTCGACCCCCCGCTCAACGGCGGCGTACCCACGGCGCGCGCGCGGGCCCTCGACGCGGTGGGCGGGCGCGAGCTCGAGCGGATCATGGTCCGTGGCGAGCGCCCCGACCTCGACGCCCTGGTGGGCTGGGAGTTCCGCGGCTTCAACGTCGCCTTCTGGGCGCGCTATTCGCCGATCCGCAAGTTCACCAAGGGCTTCTGCCGCGAGGGGGGGCAGGTCAAGGGCTACAACCTGCCGATCGTCCAGGACGGGGTCGACGCCCCCTGGCGGGCCAAGCCCAGCGACGCCGCCCCCAAGCGGTTCGGCTTCTACCTGGTGACGGCGCCGGCGCCCGAGTCGCGCGACAACACCTACCTGCACGCGCTGCTCCTCGACTACGGGCGGGGCGGCAACCACCCCCTCGACCCCGCCGGGCGGCTGCGCGACTACCTGGTGCGGGTGGAGCGGGGCTCGGACGATCTGCTGCTCGGCAAGGCCTACCTGGCCTTCGGGCCTGCTCGGGTGGCGACCAACTACTTCGTGCTGGAGCGCCACCGTCTCGCTCCCTGAGACCGACACCGAAACGGGCTCGAGGGTGTCGCTGCCCGGCGCCATCGGCGGACGCCCCTGCTGGGCTAAGTTGTGTTCGGTTAGCGACTAATGCTTTTCATTTCGTTTGGCCTGCGGCTTTCTTAAGGGACGGGCGCGAGCCGCGGACGCCCTCGGGGGCGAGCGCGACCCGCAGAGCACGAACGGCCCGGCGCTCCCCTCGGCAGCGACCTCCCTCTCTCTCTCTCCAACCGTCGGAGCCAGGGGAGTGCCGGGCCTGGCTCGCGCGACGCGCCCTCGCCGCTGATCGCGTCCCTCCCGAGAATCCGCCCGATCGGATTGAATAGGCCCTCCAACAGGGCGAGGGACCGCCCCGTAACAGGGGCGTCATGCGATCGGGTCCGCGAGCCGGGCCCTTCACCAAGAGGACGCGGCATGAAGAGCATGTGGGGGGCGCTGGCCCAGACGGTCATTCTCGCGGGCAGCCTGGCGGTGGCGCCCGCGGCGAGCGCCCAGGACGGGTCCTGCTGCCCCGAAGGGGAGCCCGCGGGTCCCTGGCAGCAGATCGACGACGGGGCCGACGCCGAGATCCGCGAGGTCGAGCAGAGCCTCAACGAGATCCTGCTCGTGGACGAGACCGGCCGGATCATGCTGCGGGAGGAGTTCAAGGAGGGGCTGCCGTTTCCGCCCCAGCGCCTCGAGATGATGCTGGCGACGTTCGTGGAGCTGGGGGAGGACGGCAAGATCCGCCTGCGCAACCCCGACGCGATCCGCCCCTACCTGCCCATGATCCGCGGGTTCCTCTCCCAGGGCGGCCTCCAGAAGCTGCGCGAGATGCAGAACCTGCCCCCCGAGGAGCGGCGGGAGGCCATGCGCCGGCTGTTCGGCGACGGCGCCATGCCCATGCCGTTCGGCGGCGGCCGGGGTGAGCGGGCTCGGCCCGAGGCCCGTCCCGAGGCTCGGCCGGGAGCGCGGCCTCGGGCCGACGAGCGCCGCACCCGCGAGCGCCGGGCGCTGGCGGAGCGCGGCGAGCGCCGCGGCCGGGCGCAGCCGGGGCAGGAGGAGCGGGACCGCCCCGCCGGGCCCCGGGCCGACGTCCTCGAGCGGCTGGAGCGGATCGAGCGCTCGGTGGAGCGGATCGAGCGCATGATGGAGCGCATGGCGCGCGGCCGCGAGCGGGGCTTCGCGGGTCCGGGCGCCGGCGAGCGCGAGCGCGAGCGTCGTCCGGGCGGCTTCATGCGCCGGTTCTTCGAGCGGTTCGAGCGCAACTTCGACCGCTTCGAGCGCGGCTTCGACCGGGACGAGCCCCGGCGGGAGCGCCGCGGTCCCTTCGGCGGCGGCATGGGCGACATGTTCGAGCGCGGCCGGGTGTGGAACGACGGCCTGCGGCGCCTGCGCGAGATCATGGAGCCCGAGGACATGCGGGCCCTGGGCAAGGCGCTGGAGGCCCTGGGGCGGGACATGGACCCCCGCGACCTGCGCGGCGGCATGAACCCCATGGAGCTGTTCGGCAAGCTGCAGGGGGTGCTGACCCCCGAGGAGACCGCGCGCCTCATGGAGGTGTTCAGCGAGTTCCTGGCCACGCCCGAGGGGCGGGCCCTGGCGCAGGAGGTCGAGCAGTCGGTGAAGCGGCTGGAGGGCGTGGTCAACTCGCCCGAGGGCGCCCGCATGATGAACCGCCTCCGCCGGCTGGGCGAGCGTATGGGCAGCGGCGAGCAGCTCCCCGACCGCCTGGAGGACCTGATCCGCGGCCGTGACCGCGGGCGCAGCGAGGCGGACCGGCCGCACCGCGAGCGCGCGCCCAGCAGCGCGCGGCGTCACCGGGAGGAGCGTCGCGAGGAGCGGCGCGCGGAGCCGCGCAACCCTCGGGCGAAGCTGTACTAGGGAGGGCCATAGTGCTCCTCGGCGCGGACAGGATCTCTATACTGGGGGCCGATCGGTGAGCCTCGCGCTGGCGCATACGGGCGCCGTGACGAGGCTCGCGCGGCTCGGGCGTGCCGAGGCGCGCCCGCAGTCACGCCGCCTCTGCCGCCTCCAGCCCAGTGAGGTCGTCCGCTTGAGCCGCGCCGAGGGCACCGCACCCGCCTCCCAGGCGGCCGACGTCGGCGACGGCGCGTCCGCTGGCCCCAGCGACGCCGACCTGGTGCGGCGCGTGCTCGCGGGCGATCAGGAGGCGTTCCGGCCGCTGGTCGAGCGGTACGAGCGGCGGGTGTTCTGGGTCGCTCGCGGCATGGTGGGCAACGACGAGGACGCCCGCGACGTGGCGCAGGAGGCCTTCTTGCGGG
>JAWLGW010000415.1:0-6229 GCA_041690735.1 Planctomycetota bacterium | reverse complement strand
CTTGAGGCTCTCGCCCTCCACCCGCTCGGTGACGAGGTAGGGGCCCTCGGCCGCCCGCCCCAGCTGGTTCACGACCACCACGTTGGGGTGACGAACCCGCGCCAGCAGCTGCGCCTCGCGCCCGAAGCGGGCCACGGCGGCGGCGTCGGCGGCCTCCTCCAGGATCAGCTTGAGGGCCAGCGGACGGGGGACGTCCGGGTGGCGCACCTCGTACACCACCCCCATGCCGCCCCGGCCGAGCTCCCGCAGGACCTGATAGGGGCCGAGCTGCTTCCCGGTCGGAGCCGACACGCCGCCAGCCTCAGCCCTGGAACATGACGGCCGCGCCGATCAGCACCCCCAGCAGGGCGACCACCAGCACGCCGGCCGACAGCAGGGCGCGCCGGTCCTCCTCGGCGTGGAAGGTGAGGGTCATGCCGATCAGGCGCAGCGAGGGGGTGAGGATCAGCAGCAGCGCGCCCAGGCTCTGCCAGGCCAGAGGGTCGCCCGCCACCAGCCCCGCCGGCAGCTCGCGGTAGGGGAGCACCGGGCGGTCCTGCGGCCCGCCGCTCAGCAGGCCCAGCACCACCCCCACCGCCAGGCACAGCATGCCCAGCCCCAGGCCGACCGCCACCAGGCGGGTCGTCAGCTGGCGGGCGCGATCGCCTTCCATGCCATCCTCACGCAGACCAGGGTCAGAATCACCACGAACAGGTAGCGCAGCGAGCGGGCGCGCACGCGGGGCGCCAGGAGCCCGCCGAGATAGGCGCCCACCGCGATCCCCAGCACGCAGGGGCCGACCAGGGCGGCGGGGATCTCGCCGCGGGCGTAGTAGATCGCCGCCCCGGTCCCCGCGGTGATGCCGACCATGATGTTGCTGTTGGCGAGGGCCACCCGCAGGGGGAGGTGCATGACCTCGGTCTGCACCGGGACCTTCACCGGGCCGCCGCCGATCCCCAGCAGCCCGCTGGTGGCGCCGGCCAGGACGAAGCCGATCAGCCCCAGCCGCTGCCCCTTCGGCGGGCAGGGCTCCCCCGCCGCTGGTGCCGGGGGCGTCACGCGCCGGCCGAGCATGCGCCAGGCGGCGTAGGCCACGATCAGCGCGAAGGCGCCCGCCGCGCCCCGCTCGGGCACCACCTGCACCAGCACGTAGGCGCCGAGGATTGCCCCCGCCGTGGCGGCGAGCTCCAGCTCCGCCACCAGGGCCAGGTCGGCCAGGCGGGCCTTGTCGAGGGCCACCGACCCGCCCGCCGAGGCGGCCAGGGTGCAGATCAAGCTGACCCCCGCCGCCTGCTCCATGGAGAGCTCGGTGACGAGCGTCAGGAGGGGGACTACGAACAGGCCGCCGCCCAGGCCCATGAGGGCCGCCAGGACGCCGATCAGGAGGCAGGCGAGGAACAAGCCGAGGGGCAGCACGGGCTCACGATAACGTGGGGCCCCTCCAACTCCGAGGGCGACGCTCACTCGGGCGCCGTCCGCTGGCTCAGCTTGGCGGCCGGCGCCGCCGGCTCGGGCGGGGGCGCGGCGACCGCGCCCCACCCCATGCGGAGGCCGACCGCCACCAGGATCGCGCTGAAGGCGAGGGCCAGCCGCTGCGCCCGCACCCGCGGCGCCAGCAGCCCGCCGGCGTAGGCCCCCAAGGCGGTGCCCAGGGCGCAGGGGCCGACGAAGGCCGCCGGCAGGTCGCCCCGGGCGTAGTAGACCGCCGCTCCGGTCGCCGCGGTGATCCCTACCATGACGTTGGCGTTGGCGAGGGCCACCCGCAGCGGCACCCCCATGAGCTCGGTCTGGACCGGGACCTTGATCGGCCCGCAGCCGATCCCCAGGGTGCCGCTGATGGCGCCGGCGCTGAAGAAGCCCACGATCCCGCCGAGCTCCCGCCGCCCCTCGGCCGGGCCGACCTCCGGCTGCCCCGGCGGCGCGCTCTCGCGCTCGGTCTGCCGCGCTCGCTTCAGCATGCGCCAGGCGGAGAACAGCATCACCGCCGCGAACGCGCCCTGCACCGCTCGGTCGGGCAGGAGGCCGGCCAGCAGCGCCGAGCCGACCAGGGCGCCCAGGGCTGCGGGCACCTCCAGCCGGGCCACCCGGCCCAGGTCGGCCAGGCGCGCCTTGTCGAGCGCCACCGACCCGGCCGCCGACGTCGCCAGCGCGCACACCAGACCGGTGGCCGCCGCCTCCCGCATGGGGAAGCCCAGGCCGAGGGCGAAGAACGGGACCAGGAACACCCCGCCCCCCAGGCCCATCATGGCTGCCACGCAACCCACGGCGAGGCAGCCCAAGAACCCAACCGCGAGCTCGATCTCGGTCACTCCATCGAGCGTAGAGCCGCCCCGCGGACCTCGGAACGGGGCGATCTCGGGTGCGCTCCTCCCGCGCGCTTTAAAGTCAGTGTGGTTTGCGGGGGGGCTTCGCCCCCCCGAGGCTGTCGCGAAATGCAGCCGCGGCAGCCCGAGGAGATCGAACACGGAATATCAACAGCAAACAGAGAGTGAGAACAGGGAATGGCTCTGCTGGAGGCAACGCAGTTAGGTCTCGGAGGACGAGCCGTTCGCTGTTCTCGTTGATGTTCCCTGTTGATACTCCGTGTTCGATAGGGCTCCTCGCGAGGCGCTCCTCGCGTCTTGCGACAGCCTCCCCCCCCAGCACGCTCCGCGACGGCGCGCGCTGCTCCTCCGTGGGAGGAGAGACCGGTGAGTCCGGTACCCCGCGCGCGCCGCCGCTCCGCGCCACCTCACGCGGGTGCTCGCTCCGGGACGGTCCAACAGCCACGCCTCCGAGTCGCGGGCCGTCCTGGGTCAGGCGTCGTAGCGCGCCGCTCCCGCTCGGCCCCACCCTGTGGCGAGCTTGGCGCGGGCGCGGTACCGTACCCGGACAGAGGAGCGTTCCCCATGCGCCGCCAGGTCCTGCTCTCGTCCCTCGCCGTGGGCCGCTGCTTCACCCTGCCCGCCGCGGTCGGCGCCACCACCGAGGAGACCCAGCGGGGCTCCCGCCGCGCCGACTCGATCCTCTCCCCCGAAGACGCCTGGCGGATTACCGACGCCGACGACGGCGAAGTGCAGGCCGTCAGCGCCTCGGGCGAGACGAAGGCCTTCTCGCCCGACCAGAAGGTGGTCGAGGTGCCCCGGGAGGGCTGGGACAAGCTGAGCGCACGGGCCAGCGCGGGGCCGGGGTAAAGAGCTGTCAGCTGTCAGCGCGCAGCCTTCAGCTCGGAGTGACCTGACCTCGTGACGCAAGGAGCGGCGAAGAGCAGGTCACTCTGATCGCTGCATGCTGAAGGCTGACCGCTGCGGGTTCGCGAAGGCGCGTCCTTTCACACTGCCCGCCCTAACGACTCAGGCGCCGCAGGTGGATCAGCAGCACCTGAACGTCGGCCGGGGTGACGCCGGATACGCGGCTCGCCTGGCCGAGGGTGCGCGGGCGAATCGCGGCCAGCTTCTCCCGCGCCTCCAGCCGCAGCGCCTCTAGGCCGCGGTAGTCGAGGTCGTCGGGGAGCCGCGTCCCCTCCAGCCGCTGCTGGCGCGCGATCGACTGGGCCTGCCGCTCGACGTAGCCCGCATACTGCAGCTCGACCTCCAGCACCTTCCGCACCGCGCCGGGGAGGCCCAGGACCTCCTCGAGCTCCCCCGCCACCGCCTCGAGCGACGAGCCCTGGCGGCGCATGGCCTGCAGGAGGGGCGGTCGCCGGGCGAAGGCCGCCCGGGCGCGCTCCAGCTGGTCGCGCTTGGCCGCGAAGCGCTCCCAGCGCCGGTCGTCCACCAGGCCCAGCTCCCGGCCCAGGGGGGTGAGGCGCTGATCGGCGTTGTCGTGGCGCAGCAGCAGGCGGTGCTCCGCGCGCGAGGAGAACATGCGGTACGGCTCGGCCGTCCCCTGCGTGACGAGGTCGTCGATCAACACGCCGATGTACGCCTGGTGGCGCTCGATCACCAGCCCGTCCTCGCCGCGGGCGGCGAGGGCGGCGTTGATCCCCGCCACGACCCCCTGGCCGGCCGCCTCCTCGTAGCCGGTGGTGCCGTTGACCTGCCCCGCCAGGAACAGGCCGCCGATCGCCTTGCTCTCCAGGGTGGGCCGCAGCTGGGTGGGGGGGAAGTAGTCGTACTCCACCGCGTAGCCGTAGCGGAGGATCCGGGCCCGCTCCAGCCCCGGGATCGAGCGCACCACCGCCTCCTGCACGTCGGCCGGCATGGAGGTGGAGATCCCGTTGAGGTAGACCTCGTGCGTGTCGAGCCCCTCGGGCTCCACGAACACCTGGTGCCGGGCGCGGCCTGGGAACTTGACCACCTTGTCCTCGAGCGAGGGGCAGTAGCGGGGGCCGATCCCGTCGATCACCCCCGAGTACAGGGGCGAGCGCCCGAGGTTGTCGCGGATCGCCTGGTGCGTGCCGGGGTGGGTCCAGGTGATCCAGCAGGGGACCTGCGCCAGCGGGCGCGGCCCCTCGCTCAGGAACGAGAACAGGGTCGGCTCCGCGTCCGGGCCCTGCCGCTCCATGCGCTCGGGGGCGATGCTCCGCCCGTTGACCCGCGGCGGGGTGCCGGTCTTCATGCGCCCGCGCTCGACGCCCGCCGCGGCCAGCGCGGCCAGGAGGCCCGAGGGCGGCTCGCCCATGCGCCCGCCAGCCGACCGCTCGCTGCCGAGGTGGAGCACCCCCCCCAGGAAGGTGCCGGCGGTCACCACCACCGCCGCGCCGGGGTACAGGCGCCCGCCGCCCACCTCGACCCCCACCGCGCGCCCGTCCTCGACGCGCACGTCCGCCACCAGCTCCTGACGCAGGTCGAGGTGCGGCGTGGCCTCGCACACCTGCTTCATGTACTGGGCGTACTTCGGCTTGTCGGCCTGCGCCCGCGGCGCCTGCACCGCAGGACCCTTGCTGGTGTTGAGCAGGCGGAAGTGGATCCCGGTGGCGTCGATCGCCCGGCCCATCTCGCCGCCCAGGGCGTCGATCTCCCGCACGATCTGGCCCTTGGCCTGGCCCCCGATCGCCGGGTTGCAGGACATCTTGCCCACGGTGTCGAGGTTGGCGGTGAGCAGCAGGGTGCGGCGCCCCATGCGCGCCGCCGCCAGGGCCGCCTCGATCCCGGCGTGCCCGGCGCCGACCACGATCACCTCGTACGGCTCGCTGCCGCTCATGGGGAGGGATTGTAGGGACAGGGAGCATGTAGCGGGGCGCGCAGGCTCACTAGCAGTTAGCGGTTAGCAGTTAGCAATCAGCAGTCGCCGTAAGGGGCAGGCTTCCAGCGACAGCTCTGACTGCCAACTGCAAACTGCTAACCGCTTCTTCACAGCTTGAACACGTACGCCCTCCACTGCTCGTGGAGCGCCGCCATGTCGACCTTGCCGAACACCTCGCCGTAGGCCGCCTCCCGGTCCAGGCCCCGGCGGAGGGCCTTGAAGTAGCCGCGCAGCAGGTCGCGCCCCTGCTTGTTCGATGCCAGGAAGTGCACGAACGACCAGGCGGCGGCGTAATTGACCGCGGCGGTCCCCATGAACGTGCCCCGGTCCGCCTGCAGCAGCATGTCGAGGGGGAGCGGGTCCTCGCCCAGCAGCCCCCGGAAGGCGTCGCGAATGTTGCTCAGGCGGCTGGGTTGGCGCTGGGGGACCAGGCCGTAGCGGAGCTCCTTCTTGGTGAGCTCGGCGATCCCGAAGTACTCGGCCAGCCCCTCGTTGAACCAGTGGGGCGCGTCCGGGACGTAGATATGCAGCCACTGGTGGAAGGTCTCGTGCAGCAGGACCTCGAGCGTCTCCTGCGCCAGCAGGCCGCCCCGGTCCTCGCCGCCGAGGTCGTAGAACACCAGCACCCGGTAGTAGGGGAGGTAGTAGCCGAGGGTGCTCTCGGTGGAGCCGACCTCGAGGGCCTGCGACCAGGCGTCGAACTGGGCCCGGTCGGAGAAGACGTACACCGTCGGCACCAGCTCGCCGGGGCGGTCGATCCCGAACAGCTTGTCGAAGGCGCGATAGGCCTTGTCCATGGTGGCGGCCAGCTCGCGCAGCCCCGCGTGCTGCCGGCGAGCCCGCTCGACCTGCCGCTCGCGCTCCGCGGGCGAGGCGGCGGCCAGGCGCGCCTCGAGCTGGGCGAGGTCGCGGGCCTTCAGCCCGAGGTCGGTCACCACCCGGTAGCGCCCGTCCGGCGTCCGCGCCTCGAGGGCCGCCGCCGCGTGGGGGAGCCGATCGCGGAAGGGGCCCTCGATCAGGCGGATCACCTGCTGGGCGAGCTGCGACTCGACCCGCTCGGGCGCCCGGGCCAGGGTCAGCGCCT
>JAWLGW010000414.1:0-6235 GCA_041690735.1 Planctomycetota bacterium | reverse complement strand
GCCTCGCGCTCCAGCTCGTCGAGGGCGTCGTCGAGGGCGTCGTCGAGGGCGGTGCCCGAGACCAGCAGCAGCTCGTCGCTGTCGAGCTCGTCCTCGAGCAGCTGCTCCTCGTCGAGCGACAGCTCGTCAGGCAGCTCCTCGGGGACCTCCTCGATCGTCACCTCGCCGGGGCAGCCGAGCAGCGCGAACGTGAGGGCCAGCGCGACCTCGTCGAGCGGCACACGCGCGTCCTTCCCCTTCATGGCTTCCCTCCTGTCGCTCAGACGAGGCGCAAGGAGCGAGCCACGAGGCGCAGGTCGTGACGCAGGCATGACCGGCGGGTCCGGCGGACCCGGCGCGACCCTCGCCCGCGACACCGGCGTCCCCACGACGCCGGAGGACGGGCCGAGGGGCGAAGGGCCCCCCTCCCCTGGGGCGGGGAAGCTCACCCCCTAGGGGGGAGCCTCACGATCGGGGAGGTCCAGCACGGACACCTCGGGGAGCTCGCAGCCGAAGCGGCGGAGGTCGACTCGCCCGCGGCCGTCGAACTTCACCCCCTCGGCCTCCAGCCGCTCCCGCTGCCGACCGGCCGCGCCGTCGTCAGCGCGCAGGCTGATCTCACCGCGGGCGTTGACCACCCGCTGCCAGGGGACGCTGCTCCCGGAGGGGAGCGCGTGGAGCGCGTAGCCGACCAGCCGCGCGCGCCCGGGCAGCCCCGCCGCCCGCGCCACCTGGCCATAGGTGGCCACGCGCCCGCGGGGGACCGCGCGCACCGCCGCGTAGATCTGGGGATACGAACCGTCTCTAGGCAGGCTCTCCCCCAAGGGTCACCATGTGCTGCGAGGAAACGGGGCGCGGAGGACGCACGGGAATGAGATTAGCACCCACGGCAGCGCTGCTGCTGCTGCTGGCGCTCCCGGCGCTGGGCGGCTGCCGCAGCGCGCAGCCCTTCCAGCTCACGGGCGCCGCGGCGGGGGCGCCCGAGCAGGTGCCCTTCCGCGCCGGCTGCGCCACGGTCGACTTCACGCCCGAGCTGGGAGCGGGTTATCCCCTGGGCGGCTACGGCGGCGGCGAGCGGCGCCTCGAGTGGCCGCTGTACTTCGGCGTGGGCTGGCCGGGGGAGATCGCCCTGGAGGCGCACCAGCGGTGGCACCAGGACGACCCCGAGGGGCAGCACGACATGCTGGTCCCGGCGCAGGGGATCCACGACCCCCTCACCGCCCGGGCGCTCGCCCTGCGTCCCCAGGCCGGTCCGCCGGTCGCGCTGGTGCGGATCGACGCGATCGCCGCCACCGCCGAGCTTCACACCCTGGTGGCGGAGGCGGTCGCCGACCTCGGCTACCGGCCCGAGACGGTGCTCGTGAGCGCCACCCACACCCACTCGGGGGTGGGCGCCTTCATGCGGCCCGCCATGGCCCGGATCATGGGGACCGACAACTTTCGGCCCGAGGTCGAGGCGCGGATCGCGGACGCCTGCGCCGCCGCGATCCGGCAGGCGCACCTGGCCGCCGAGCCGGCGCTCCTCGCCTTCGGGCGGGCGCGCGACCGCGGCCCGGAGGGGGTGCCGGTGGTGTCGTCGAACCGCCGCTCGCGGCGCTTCGACGACGGCGCGATCGACGGGGCCGACATAGACGACGAGGTGGGGCTGCTGCAGGTGCTGCGTCACAGCGACGGCCAGCCGCTGGCGCTGGTCGTCAACTACGCCGTCCACTGCACCGTGTGCGGCACCGACAACCTGCACTTCCGCGCCGACGTCGCCGGCGGGATCGAGCGGGCCTTCGCCCGCCGTCAGGGCGGGGCGCCGGTCCTGTTCATCAACGGGGCCGAGGGAGATATCCGCCCTCGCCGGATCCACGCCCGCGGCGGCTGGGAGCGCTGCCTCGAGCTGGGGGAGGCCCTGGCGGACATGGCCTACCCGGCCCTGGCGGGCGCGGCGCGCTACGAGCGGATCCGCCTCACCGCCGCCCTGGGCGAGCGGGAGCTGGGGAGCCCGCGGACCCTGCTCGCCGCCGGGCGGGAGCGGTTCCTCGACGGCGAGGGCGGCGCTCTGGGCTGGATCACCTTCCCCGTGACCCAGGCGCTCACCCTGCCGGTGAACCTGGTCCTGTGGGGCCTGGGGCTGACCAACGTGCGCGTCGCCCTCACCTGGAACGGCGGCGCCGCGCTCGTCACCCACCTCGAGGGGTACTCCGAGCGCACCCGCTTCCGCTTCGGCGCCCTGCGGCTCGAGGCCGGCCCCGAGGACGTCGCCCTGCTGGGGGTCCCGGGCGAGGCGACCCACGACGTGGGCCTGGCCCTCCGCGAGGAGGCGGCGCGCCGGGGGGCGACCCGCTCGTTCGTGCTGGGCCTCACCCAGGACCACGTGGGCTACATCGCCAGCCGCCGCGAGTACCGCCGCGGCGGCTACGAGGCGCACGTCACGCTGTTCGGCGAGCACACCGCCCAGCGGGTGTTCGAGGCCGAGCAGCAGCTCATGGACGCCCTCGGCCTCACCGAGGGCCGCGGCACCGCGGTCGAGGCCGCGACCGAGCCGCCCCGCTGAGCTGAGGGCCCGTCACTGTTTCCTTCCGGGCCCTAAGAGAGCTGCGCCTCCAGGACCAGCTGGGCGGCGGCGCGGGCGCGGGGGGCGGCGCCGTCGTCTCCCGACACGTGGCGCACCACGATCGCCCCCTCCAGGAGCAGGTGGAGCTGCTGCGCCACGCCGTCCGGATCGGACGCGCCGGCCTCGCTGGCCGCCTCGCGCAGGATCTCGATCAGGCCCTCCTGGTGGCGCCGGGCCGTCTTGCGCGCCGGATCGTGAGGCGAGGGGAACTCGGCGGCGGCGTTGATGAACATGCAGCCGCGGAAGGCGTCCTCGTTGAACCACTCGTGCAGCACGTCGAACGCCGCCAGCAGGCGGGCGCGCGGGTCGGCGCCCCCGCGCTCCTGGACCGCCTGGCGCCAGGCGTCGAGCTCGAGCCGGTCGCGCCGCTCGAGCACTGCCAGGACCAGGTCGTCCTTGCTCTCGAAGTGGTTGTAGAAGGTCGTCTTGGTCACCCCGACCGCGGCCAGGATCCGGTCGAGGCCCACGGCGTGGAACCCGTGCCGATAGAACAGGTCCATCGCCTCCTGGATCAGCCTGTCGCGCGTGTTGCTCATGACCCCGTGGTTCTACCCCGACCGCGGCCGGCGTGCAGGCGACCACGAGCGCGAGGGGACCCTGGAAGGCCGTCGGACCTCTCTGGTATCACACCCGCCAGCCTGGAGGCCGGGCCGGCGGCGCCGGCCCGGGCGGAGGGGGAGGCGCCGCGTGATCGTCGCCGGGTTCGACGAGGCGGGCTACGGTCCCAAGCTGGGGCCGCTGGTGGTCGCGGGCACCGCGTTCGAGGTGGACGCCGACCCCAGCGACGCCCCCGACGCGGCGCTCGACCTGTGGGAGCGCCTGGCGCCCGCGGTGCGGCGCACCGCCAAGGGCGACGCGGCCAAGGTGTGGGTCGCCGACAGCAAGGCGATCAAGCCGCGCAAGGACGGGCTCAAGCAGCTGGAGCTGGGCGTGCTCGCCTTCCGCGGGGTGGGCGGGGTGCCGGCCACCGTCGCCGACCTGCTGGCCGCGCTGGGAGACGACCCGCACGCCTGCCGCGATCAGCTGTGGTTCCACGACCTCGAGCAGGTGACGCTGCCCGCCTACGGGTGGGCGGGCGAGGTGGCCGCCCGGGCCGCCCGGATCGCCGAGGCCGGCGCGGCGGCGGGGGTCCGCTACCTCGGGGCCGAGGTGCGGGTCCTCGACGCCCGCCGCTACAACGCGCGGATCGCCGCTACCCACAACAAGAGCGAGGTCCTGGGCGAGACCTTCGTCGACCTGCTGCGGGCCCTGCGCCTGCAGACCCGCGGCCCCCTCGAGGTCGTGGCGGACAAGCACGGCGGGCGTTCGCATTACCTGCGCCTCCTGGGGCGAGCCTTCGCCCTGTGCCCGATCGACCCCCTGGTGGAGGGGCCCGACCTCAGCGCCTACGCCCTGCGCACGCCCCAGGGCCCCCTGCGGGTCACCTTCCGCCAGTCGGCCGAGGAGGTGAGCCTGCCGGTGGCGCTGGCCTCCATGCACTGCAAGTACCTGCGCGAGGTGCTCATGGGGCGGTTCAACGCCTGGTTCCAGGAGCGGATCCCTGGCGTGAAGCCGACCGCCGGCTACGCCCAGGACGCGGGCCGCTTCCTGGAGGAGGTGCGGGCCAGGCTCCCCGGCCTGGGCGTCTCCCTCGACACCCTGGTGCGGTCGCGGTAGAACCCCCTCCGCCCCGGAGGGAGCCATGCGCCCGGCTCGTCTGCTCGCGTTCGCCCTGTCGCTGGGCGCGCTCGCCTGCGCCGCCGACCCCGAGCCTCATTCCGCGCCCGACGAGGTCGACCCCAGGGCGCCGGTGGCCCCCGACGTCCTGGCGCCCGCCCCCGAGGAGGCCGGCGCCGCCGGCGCGGAGCTCGGCGCCGGCTACCGGCCGCTGTACCGCTTCGACGAGCAGCGCCAGGAGATGGTCTCCGCCTGGGACGACCCGACCGAGGGGCCCACCGCCACCCTGGTGTACGTGACCCGCGCGGGCGGTCGCGGCGAGAAGGCGAGGCCCGCGGCGGTCGTGTTCTCGAGCGACCCCGCCAACGCCCACTTCCGTCGCGACACCACCCCGCGGATCACGGTGCGGCGCCTGTATCGCAAGGAGATGGCGCTCCTGCTGCAGCGCCTCGAGCAGGAGGGGCTCGGGAAGCTCCCCTGGGAGGAGCAGGAGTACGACGCGGACATCGGCCCCGAGCGGGCGCTGTACCTGTACCAGAAGGGCAAGCGCCGCCGCGCGGTCAAGGAGCAGCTGCCGCCCGGGGACATGGAGACCTTCACCGACATCGAGCGCGAGGTGATCGAGGTCACGCTGGGGCGGTGAGGAGGGACGAACAGGGAATATGAACATGAACCGGGAATGAGGAATGAAGCGGTCGCCATGGCGACAGGCGTCATTCCCTGTTCTGGCATTCATGTTCATATTCCCTGTTCGTTCCCAACCAACGGGAAAGGGGCGCCCCATACGGAGCGCCCCACCAAGCTAAGACACCTGTTTTCCCGTTCTGGAAGGCTACTTCGCGGTGACGACCACGTCGTCCACGAACCAGCCCGACCGCTGGTCGACGCTGTCCGAGGCGAAGTCGAACACGATCGTCACCCGCATGCCGGCGAAGGCGCTGAGGTCGAACCGGGTCGACAGCCACCCGCCGCTGTTGCCGGCGAAGCCCTCGCCCTGGCTGAAGGCCGCGGCGTTGAGGTAGCCGCCCTGGGGGCGGAGCAGGTAGTAGGTCACGCCGTTGTCAGGGGTGACCAGGACCCGCCCGCCGTCCATGCCGTCGGTCTCGAACAGCTGGCTGATCTGCAGCTCGGCCTGGGTCACGTTGCTGAGGTCGATCTCGGGCGTGTAGAGGTAGCCGCGGGCGTTGGCGCCGTAGGCCGGGGTGCCGGCGAACCAGTCACCGCTGGGGGCGGTGGCGGGGCCCGACGCGCCGGGGCGGATCACCGACCACACCCCGCCCGACTGGTTCATGTTGATCGTGTTGCCCTCGAAGTCCTCGCTGTAGAGCACCGTCTGGCCAGCGCTGCCGCCGGTGGAGGTGCCGGTGGTCGAGCCGGGCGCCGTGGTGCCCGTCGTCGAGCCGGTCGAGCCGGTCGAGCCGGTCGAGCCGCTGTTGGGGGTGGTCCCCTTCACCTCGAAGGCGTAGCCGGGGGAGGTCTTGCCGTAGGCGGTCACCTTCAGCTCGCCCGTGACGGCGTTGGCGGGCACCCGCACCACCATGACCGACACGTTGCCCAGGAAGGGCAGGCTCTGGGTGGTGATCCCGCCGACGATCTGGGCGGGCACGCCCGAGAAGGTCACCTCGTTGTCCTGCGCGGTGCGGGCGAAGTTGTTGCCGAAGATCGTCACGATCTTGCCCGGCTCCTGCCGGCGCGGGAGGGTGTAGAGCACCTTGGGGTCACCGCCCGACTGCATGTCGATCGTGAAGGTGCGGGGCGACGAGGTGCGGCCGCTCGAGATCACAGTGAGGTCGCCGGTCTGGGCGCCGTTGGGCACCTCGACGATCAGGGTCTCGACGGGGCCGAGGAAGGGCAGGTTCTTGACCTTGACCTCGAACAGCACGCGGCCGAACACGTTGCCGCCGAAGGTCACCTGGTTGTCCTGCCGCTTGGGCGCGAAGTTCTTGCCGGCGATGGTGATGATGTCGCCCGGCTTGCCCTTGCTGGGGTAGATCGCCA
>JAWLGW010000413.1:0-6242 GCA_041690735.1 Planctomycetota bacterium | reverse complement strand
GTCGCGTCCCCGAACAGCACCGGCGCGCCCTCGCCCCGCAGGCGGTCGACCGTGGCCGGGTTGAGCTCGAGGATCAGGTACGGCATGTCGACGTGCCGCAGGGAGCGGGCGACGTTCTGTCCGTTGACGCCGTAGCCCACGATCACCACGTGGTCCTGAAGCTCCGACCCCCCCTCCTCCTCGGGTGGGGTGGCGGCGTGGGTCAGGTCGGCCACCCACTGGGCCAGGCGCGGGGCGACCCACACCGCCAGGGGGGTCAGCCCCATGGTCAGCACGGTCATGGCCATGAGCAGCTGATGCACGCCCTTCGGCAGCGCGTCGACCTGCGCGCCGGCGTGGAGGAGCAGGAACGAGAACTCGCCGATCTGGCACAGGAGGAGGCCCGTGAGCACCCCGATCCGCAGCGTCTGGCGCGTCGCCAGGGCGATCGCGCCGATCACCAGCGCCTTGACCGCCATGGCGCCCAGGGTGGCGCCGATCACCCCCAGCGGGAACTCCAGCATGAACCCGAGGTCGAGGAGCATGCCGATCGAGACGAAGAACAGCCCGCTGAAGGCGTCCTGGAAGGGGACCACGGCGCTGAAGGCGTGGTGGCTGTACTCGGACTCGGAGATCACCAGCCCCGCCAGGAAGGCGCCCAGCCCCAGCGACAGGCCGGCGCCGGCCGTGAGCCAGGCCGTGCCGAGGCAGATCACGATCACGGTGAGCAGGAACAGCTCGCGGCTGCGCGTGGCGACCACCGACTTGAGCAGCGGCGGCACCAGCTTCCGCGCCACCAGCAGCACCGCGGCGATCACCACGAACGCCTTGATCAGGGTGATCGTCACCGCCTGCCAGCCCACCTGCTGACCTGCCATGAAGGGGACGGCCAGGATCATGAGGACCACCACCAGGTCCTGGAAGATCAGGATCCCCAGCGACAAGCGCCCGTGGGGGGTGGCGGTCTCCGCCCGCTCCACGAGCAGGCGCATGACGATCGCGGTGCTGCTGAGGGCGACCACGCACCCCACCAGCAGGCTCGGCCCGACGGCCAGCCCCATGCCGAGGGCGACCCCGGCGGCGATCGCCATGGTGAGGCCGACCTGCAGCAGGCCGCGCAGGAGCGACGTCCGCAGGCGCAGGAGCTGCTCCAGCGAGAACTCGATCCCGACCGTGAACAGGAGGACGATCACGCCCACCTCGGCCAGGAGCTCGACGCTCCCCTTGTCCCGCACCAGCTCGAGCCCGTAGGGGCCGACGATCGTGCCGGTCAGCAGGAAGCCCACCAGCGAGGGCAGCCCCAGGCGCGAGAACACCAGGACCACCACCATGGCGACGCCGAACACGACCACGAGGTCATACAGGAAGCCGTGGTCCATGGCGGCGGAGTCTACGGGAGGGGCGTAATCCCGGCCAGCGCGGCAGCCCGCTCCCGGCCCCCTCTCAGGGCGCCCGCGGCGGCGCCGACGCGCCGCTCACGACGCTCAGCGCACGCTCAGGCCCACAGGCGCCGCGCGACCACCTTGCGCCCCTCCTCCAGCACGAGGATCGAGGCCGCCACGCCGGCGCAGAGCCCCCACTCCCCCAGGGTCAGGGCGGTGGTGCCCAGGATCGACTGCAGGGGCGCCCAGTGCACGGCGACCCCCTGCAGGACCAGCACGGCCCCCAGGGCGATCCACAGGCGGTAGTTGCGCAGCGAGTGACGCCCCAGCGCCGAGCGCCGCTCGAAGCGGGCGTTGAAGGCGTTGAACAGCTGGAACAGGACGAAGGTGGTGAAGGCGAGGGTGGTGGCCTTGGCGAGGGTGGCCCCTCCCGCGGTCGCCGAAGCCAGCACACTCAAGGTCCCCGCCCCCATGACCAGGCCCAGGAACGCCAGCACCGCGAACCGGCGCGCGGTGAGCATGGGCGCGCGGGGGTCTCGCGGCGGCTGAGCCATGACGTCGGCCTGGGGCGGCTCGAGGCCCAGGGCCATGGCCGGGGGGCCGTCCATGATCAGGTTCACCCACAGGATCTGCAGGGGCGTGAACGGCGGGGGCAGGCCCAGCACGGGGGCGAAGAACACCGTCACCAGCGCGCCCACGTTGGTCGACAACTGGAAGCGGAGGAAGCGCACGATGTTGTCGTAGATCGTGCGCCCCTCCTGCACCGCGCCCACGATCGTGGCGAAGTTGTCGTCGGCCAGGATCAGCCGGGAGGCCTCGCGGGCGACGTCGGTGCCGCCCTTGCCCATGGCCACGCCGATGTCCGCCCGCCGCAGGGCCGGCGCGTCGTTCACCCCGTCGCCGATCATGGCCACGACCCGGCCCCGGGCCCGCAGGGCGTCGACCACCCGCAGCTTGTGCTCGGGCGAGACCCGCGCCAGCACCCCCAGCGTCGCGATTCGCTCCGCCAGGTCCTCGTCCGACAGGGTGTCGAGCTCCCTGCCGCTGATCGCCTCGCCCTCGATCCCCAGCGCGCGCGCCACGGCGAGGCCGGTGGCGGCGTGGTCGCCGGTGATCATGCGCACCCGGATCCCCGCGCGCGCGCACAGGGCGATCGCCTCGCGGGCCTCGGCCCGGGGCGGGTCCTGCAGACCGACCAGCCCTACGAGCACCAGGCCCCGCACCTCGTCGGCCAGGGCGTCGGGGTCCTGCGGCAGCTCGGGCGGCGCCACCTGCCGGGTGGCCAGGGCCAGCACCCGCAGGCCGTTCGCCGCCAGGGTCTCCTGCGCCTCCTGGACCCGCGCCCGCTCCGCGGCGTCGAGCGGACGCGCCCCCTGGTCGTGCTGCACCTCGGTGCACCGCTCCAGGAGCACGTCGGGCGCTCCCTTGGCGAACAGCGCCCCGCCCTGGTGCACGGTGGCCGAGAACTTGCGCGCCGAGTCGAAGGGCACCTCGGCGACGCGCGGCGCCTCCTTGCGCGCCCCGTCGACGTCGAGCCCGCCCTTGGCGGCCAGCACCCACAGCGCCCCCTCGGTCGGATCTCCCAGGACCTGCCCGTCGCGGACGCTGCTGTCGTTGCACAGCGCCGCGGCCTGCAGCAGGAGCGGCAGCTGGGGCGGCGCAGCGGCGCCCTCCCCCACCGCGCCCTCCAGGCCGTAGCCCTCGCCGGTCACCGCCAGGTGGTGACCGGCCAGGGCGACCTCCCGGGCGGTCATTTGGTTGACGGTCAGGGTGCCGGTCTTGTCGGAGCAGATATCGGTGGTGGAGCCGAGGGTCTCCACGGCGGACATGCGGCGCACGATCGCGCGCCGCCGCGCCATGCGCTGCACGCCCACCGCGAGGGTGACCGTGACGACGGCCGGCAGCCCCTCGGGGATCGCGGCCACGGCGATCGCCACCGCCTCCATGGCGACCGCCACCGGCGGGGTCCCCCGCAGCAGCTCCAGGATCGTGACGGCGACCACCACCGCCCCGGCGATCAGGGCCAGGCGCTTGCCCAGCGCGTCGACCTGCCGCTGCAGGGGCGTCGCGTCCTCGGGCGCCTGGTGGAGCAAGGCCGCGACCCTGCCGGTCTCGGTGCCGGCGCCGGTGGCCGTGATCAGGAGCTCGCCGCGACCGCGGGTGATCACGGTGTTCATGAAGCTCATGTTGTCCCGGTCGCCCAGCGCCAGCTCGGGGTCCGCGAGGGGCCCGGGGTCCTTGGCCGAGGGGAGCGACTCGCCGGTGAGCGCGCTCTCGTCGACCTCCAGGCTGGTGGCGGTGATCCACCGCCCGTCGGCCGGCACCCGGTCGCCCGCCTCCAGCAGGGCCACGTCGCCCGCCACCAGCTCCTCGGCGGCCACCACCCGCTCGGCGCCGCCGCGGCGAACCCGCGCCAGGCGCGGCAGCATGCGCCGCAAGGCCGCCACCGCGTTCTCGGCCCGGTACTCCTGCACGAACCCGAGCACGGCGTTGAACAGCACCACGCCGGTCACGACCACCGCGTCCTTGAGGTCGCCGACCCACAGCGCGAGGAGCGCCGCCCCCAGCAGCAGCAAGCTGAGGAAGCTGGTGAACTGGCTGAAGAACAGGAGCAGCGGCGAGCGACCCTTGGGCTCCGGGAGGCGGTTGGGGCCGACCTCGCGCAGCCGGCGCTCCGCCTCGTGCGGCTCCAGCCCCTCAGGGCGGGACCCGCACGAGGCCAGGGCCTCCTCGACCGTCGCCGTCCAGGGGGCAGACACGCCGCTGTCACTCGCCACCTTAGTCTCGACCATCGCTCCTGCGGGGGCTCCGACCGCCGCGCCTGGAGGTGCAAGCCGGGTGCCGCCCTGGTGAGCGGCCATTGTCACCGGGCGGGGACCCGAATTGCGGCGCCGAGGTCCGGGGCGCGGCGACCGCGCTCGAGCAGCACCGACCGGGCTCACGCCGCTGCGGTCAACCGCTCCGCCGGGCGCGCAGCCGTCTCAGTCGGCGGTGGAGGTTGGAGCGGTCTTCGCCCAGCCGGCGGGCCGCCTCGGCCACGTTGCCGCCCGCGGCGTCGAGCGCCGCCTCGATGGTGGCGAGCTGAAAGGCGTCGGTCGCCTGGCGCAAGGAGGTGACCGCGGCAGGCGCCGTCGGGCGCGGGCGCAGGCCGCGCACCTCACCCAGACCCAGCTCCTGGGCGGCCAGCGCGTCCAGCCGAGCGTGGCGCGCCCCGCCCGCCCGCGCGCGGACGAGCGCCCGCTCGAGGGTGTTCTCCAGCTCGCGCACGTTGCCCGGCCAGCCGTAGCCCATGAGCACCTCGAGGAAGCCCTCGTCGACCTGCACCTCCGCCAGGTGCAGCCGCCCGCTCAGCTTGGCGACGAAGTGCCGGACCAGCTCGGGGACGTCCTCCAGCCGCTCCGCCAGCGACGGGACGCGCAGCGGGTAGACCGCCAGCCGGTGGAACAGGTCGGCGCGGAAGCGCCCCGCGCGCACCTCGGCCGCGAGGTCGCGGTTGGTCGCCGCGATCACCCGCACGTCGAAGCGGCGCACGCGGTGCTCGCCGACCCGCTCCGACTCGCCCTCCTGCAGCGCGCGCAGGAGGCGCGGCTGCACCTCGAGGGGCAGCTCGCCCACCTCGTCCAGGAACAGCGCGCGGCCGTCCGCGGCCTCGAAGCGACCCGGCCGCTCCGCCACCGCCCCGGTGAAGGCGCCCCGGGCGTGTCCGTACAGCTCCGACTCGATCAGCGACGGCGCCGCGGCCGAGCAGTCGAAGCGCAGCAGCGGGTGGCGCCCTCGGGGCGAGCGCTCGTGGAGCGCGCGGGCCACCAGGTCCTTGCCGGTGCCGGTCTCGCCGAGCACCAGCACCGTCGTGTCGGTGGGGCCGACGACGGCGATCTCCTCGCGCAGGGCGCGCATGGGGGGCGAGTCGCCCACCAGCTCCAGCCCCCCGGCGGCGGCGCGGATCTCGTGGGTGAGGGTGGTCACCTCGCTCTGGAGCTGCGCGCGGGCCCGCTCCAGCGCGGTCACCTGATCGGCGCTCTGGATCGCCACGGCCGCCAGGGCGGCGAACAGTTCGATCAGCTCCTCGTGGTGGGCCTCGAACGTGCCCGCCTCGTGCGCGTCGACGGTGATCAAGCCGAGGGGGCGGCCGTCGAGGCGCATGGGCGCCGCCATGCAGGAGTGCAGGTGATCGAGCCGCCCGGGGGTCAGCCCGTCGAAGGGGTCGGGCTCGGCGGGGTCGGTGAAGCGGACCGTGCCGCGAGCCGCGATCGCCCGATCCAGGCGCGGGTTCTCGCCCCGCCGAAATCGCAGCCGGGCGGCGTCGAGGTCGCGCCGCAGGCCACGCGCCGCCAGGATCCGCAGCTCGTCGCCCTCGAGCATGAGTACCGCCGCGATGTCGAAGGGCACCAGCCGCTCGAGCTCGGCCAGGGCCACGTCGAGGACCGCGTCGCGGTCGTGCCGCGTCGTCAGCTGGACCGCGGTGCGGACGATCGCGCGCAGATGCGTGCAGGCGTGCATGGAGGTCGAATCTACCGGGCGGTGGTCCTATTGACACGCACTGGCGTTGTCGCCATGACCTCATTGCGCTCGTAAGTCACGTTACGACAACGCGCAGGCCGCGGCACGCGGCGTGTTCCTCCAGGCGCTCACGACCTCAACACCAGAGCCAAGGAGGCTCGCTCACATGTCCGACACCGTCCCTTCCGCCGCCGCCGCCGGTGAGACCCTCGACGTGCGCAGGATCTCGCCGCGCTTCAAGCACCCCACGATCATGGCCAGCTACGCGGGGCTCCAGCCGGGCGAGGCCTTCACGATCGTGAACGATCACGACCCCAAGCCGCTCCACTATCAGTTCCAGGCGGAGCACGCCGACGCCTTCACCTGGGACTACCTCGAGGC
>JAWLGW010000412.1:0-6244 GCA_041690735.1 Planctomycetota bacterium | reverse complement strand
GCTTGACGTCCCGGTGCACCACGCCGCGCTCGTGGGCGAAGGCGACCGCCTCGGCCACCTGCTGCACCAGGGGCAGGACCTCCTCCGCGGGGCGCCCCGCGCTCAGCACCACGCGCAGGGTCTGCCCCTCCACGTACTCCATGGCGAAGTACGGGCGGCCGCCCGGGGTGAACCCGGCGCTGTGGACCCGCACGATCCCCGGGTGGGCGTCGACCCGGGCCAGGGCCGCCATCTCGCGCTCGAATCGCTCGCGGGCCTCGTCCACCTCGACCAGCTCGCGCGCCAGCACCTTGACCGCGTACCGCTGCCCCAGCTCGGGGTGCTCGGCCAGGAACACCTCGCCCATGGCGCCCCGCCCCAGGCGGCGCACCACCTGGTAGGGGCCGATCGACCGCCCGGGTCGGTGTGGGGGGGCGGCGTCCTCCGCCACGCAGCATGCTCCCGAGGCGCGCCCGCCTCGACGCCAGCTTCACCGTCGGGCGGAGCGCGTGCAAGGGCGCTCAGCGCCTGACGGCGCTACTCGGGCAGCCGCTCCTTCAGCCACTCCTCGGAGGGGCGGCACATGACCTCGATCGAGAGCAGGTTGAGCGCCACCCGGTCCCACTCCAGGGCGATCTGGAAGGCGCCCAGGTCCGCGTCCAGGCTCAGCTCGGCGACCACCTTGCCGTTGAACTTGGAGAACAGCCGGTCGCCGCGGCGCAGCAGCTCGAGGGTCTGGGTCGACTGGCTGCGCACCTCGCCCGCCTGCGAGGCGCCCTCGGCCGCCTTGGGGCGCCGCTTCACGGTGTACAGCAGCTGGCCCATCTCGTTGGTGACGCGGCGCTGCTCCTCGCCGTCGAGGGCGATCGCCAGCCGTCCGGTGCGGCCGATCATTTGAGGCATGAAGCGAACGCGGACGCTGACGTCGCCCACGCTGGGGGCGCAGAACTCGGCCCGGCCGTTGCGCCCCTCCAGGACCAACCCGTAGCGCTGGGTCTGCCCCGGCGGGGTCGGATAGCTGCGCCCGCGCAGGAGCTTCCAGTCCTTGCCGAACTCCTCGCCGTTGGCGAACTCGTAGATCGGCTCCAGCTGGTCGTCGGCGTAACCGATCCGCGAGGCCTCGGTGAACAGGAGCTCGCGGTTGGCGATCACCCGGCGGGCGAGCTCATTGCGGTCGAGGGCCCGCCGGTAGCGGTCCTGCAGGTCGTCAGCGCCCCCGCCGCCGCCGGCCACCGTGCCCGCCAGGGGATCGCCGGTCGCGGGGGTGTTGGGGTCGGGGCGCTCGTCGCCGGTGCTCCCCATGGCGACCGCCCCGTCCGCCTCGGCGGCGTCGAGGGGCTGGAGCGTCTGCACGATCGCCGACAGGTCGACCCCGGCCTGCGCGCAGGCGGCGAGCTGCTCGGCCGCCTCGTCGTCGCCCCGGTACAGCAGCACCGCGGTGGTGCCGCCGAGGTAGGCGGGGCTCTTGCTGCCGAGCTTGCGGCGGGCCGCCCGCCACAGGCTCCGCTCCGACAGGTCGTCGATCGCCAGGGCGACCTCCGCCCGCTCGGAGAGCTTCACGACCACCGCGTCGCCCCGCACGCCTGCCAGCGTGCCGGTGACGCTCTTGCCGGCGCGGCGCTCCAGCATGATCGACTCGCCCTCGCGCTCGGCGAAGCCGTCCAGCGCGGCCCGGTGGAGGGCGAGCGCCTGGGCCAGCGCGTCCACGTGGGGCTGCACCCGCGCCCGCAGGTCGCCCGCGGTCGCGCCCAGCAGCTCCTCGGCCGCGTCGAGCGCCTCCTGCAGCTCGCCGTCGCGCACCAGCCGGCGGAGGGTCGCCGGCAGCGCGTCCACTCGCGCCCGCAGCTGCTCGGTGGCCTCAGCGCCCATGGACTGGGCCGCCTCGGACCGCTCCTGCCGGCGGAGCAGCTCCTGCCGCTCCAGCCGCTCCGCCCGCGCCACGGCCTCCTCGCGCCGGTCCTCCTCGAGGAGGGAGGCCGCCCGCCGCAAGGCGCTGGCCGCGTCCGCGTTCTTGCCCTCCCGCTCGAGGGCGTACGAGCGGGCCAGCACCTGCTCGGCGCGGCGACCCCGCTCCTGCTCGAGCGCCTCCGCCCGCGCCCGGGCGCGGTCCCGCGCCTCGGCGCCCTCGAGCTCCCCCGCCAGGGCGCGGTAGCCGCCGATCGCCCCCGCCAGGTCGCCCGCCTGGGCCAGGCGCTCCAGCTCCGCCGAGCGGGCGTCGAAGGTCGCCTGCTCCCGCGCCCGCAGCTCGCGCTTGAGCCCCTCGGCCTCCTGGCGGGCGCGGCGGCCCGAGGCGGTGTTGGGGTACAGCGAGGCCAGGCTCTCGAGCTCCTCCACCCGCCGCTCGCCCTGCCGGTCGCCCAGGCCCGCGTACAGCGACTCGGCGGCCTGCTCCTGCGCCGCGCGATCGGGGCCCGGGTCGCGGTCGCGGTCGGGGAGGTCCCGGTCGGCGACCTCGGGCACGGGGGGCGGCGGGCTGCCCTTGAGCAGGAGCGCGCCGCCGATCAGGACCAGCAATCCGGCCGCGGCCAGACCGATCACCAGGCCCGGGGGCAGGCTCGACGAGGAGGCAGCGGCGCCCAGACGCCGGCGGGTGACCGTGCCCTCGGGTCCGTCCCTGCCTCCGCCCGCGCGCGGCTTGATGAACCGGACCCCCGCCGGGGCGGTGCCGGTGCGCAGCTCGGGCATGAAGCCCTGCAGCACCAGCTCGAGGTCGTTCTTGAGGTCGGCGTGGTCCTGATAGCGGTCGGCGGGGCGCTTGGCCAGCAGCTTGGCGATCACCTTGGAGAGGCCGGTCGACACCGCGGGCTCCACCACGTGAGCCTCGGGGATCGGCGCCTTGAGGTGCATGTTCATGACCGCGACCGGCGTGGAGGCGACGTAGGGCTTCTCGCCGGTCACCATGTTGAACAGGGTCGCGCCCAGGGAGTACAGGTCGGCCCGGTAGTCGGCCCCCTTGTCGAGGGCCTGCTCGGGGGCCATGAAGTACGGGGTGCCGATCGCCTTGCCCTCGCCGGTGAGCCCGTTCTCCACGTCGGTGCGGCGGACCAGGCCGAGGTCGAGGAGCTTGGCCCGCCCCTCCTTGGTGATCATGATGTTCGCCGGCTTCACGTCCCGGTGGACCAGGCTGTTCTCGTGGGCGTGCTTGAGCGCGTCGAGCATCTGCAGGGCGATCTCGACCGCCGCCGCCTCCTCCAGCCGGCCCCGGCGGTCGATCAGCTCCTTGAGCGTCTTGCCGTCGACGAACTCCATGGCGATGTAGTGCAGGTCGCCCGCCTGCCCCACGTCGTAGGCCTGCACCACGTTGGGGTGGTCGAGGCTGGCGGCGGCGCGAGCCTCCTGGGCGAACCGGGCCACGTAGGAGGCGTCACGGGCCAGGTCGGGGTTGAGCAGCTTGAGCGCCACCACCTTGCCCAGGCGCAGGTGGCGGGCCCGGTACACGCTGCCCATGGCGCCGGAGCTGAGCCGATCCAGCAGCTCGAAGTCGGCGATCCGCCGCTCGTGGCGGGACTCGTCGCGGGCCATCTGCTCGAGGTAGCTGCGCACCTCGTGCTTGATCTGCCGGGCCAGCCCCTTGTCCATGAAGCCGAACTCGAGGCACAGCAGGCGGGCCTTGGTCGGCTCCCCCTCCGCCTCGAGGCGACACAGCTCCTCCCAGACACCGTCGGCGTCCTCGTGGCCGAGGTAGCCGCCCTTGACGGCGAGTCGCAAGAAGATCTGGTCCGCTGGCCGGGGCACCCTGCCTCACCGAGTGACGGTTCGTCTCACCGTGAGCGTCGCGGCGATCCTAACCGCAAACGCGGAGCCATGAGAATGAGTAGCTGTTCGCTGTCAGCGGTTAGAGCTGTCGCGGACCGCGGACGCTGCTCACCGCCTTGGCGCCAACCGCTATCTGGGCGTCGCCCGCTGGGCCGCCGGGGTGGCGAGCCAGGCGATCGCCACCACGTCCACCGCCAGGGTGGCCAGCAGGCGCATGCGCCCGGGCCCCGTCAGGTAGACCCACAGGTCGGGGTTCCGCACGGCGATCTCCTGAGCGACATACAGGATGTGGATCACGAAGATCGCCTGGGTCCACATGCGGCCCCAGCTGGAGCGGAGGAGCAGCAAGCCCGCCAGCAGGAAGTGGACCGCCACCCACAGGACCGTAAACGGGATGTTGGGGGCGAAGGGGTCGTAGGAGATGCTGGTCACCGCCGGGCGGGTGGTCGCCCAGGCCACCAGCTCGACCACCCCCTCCAGGCCCGCCACGGCCATGAAGCACACCAGGAGCTTGAACAGGAAGGGCGAGGGGAGCCCACCGTGAGACGCAAGCGAATCGAACGTGTGGCCTGCGGGAGCCTGGGCGGCCCCCGGATTCGGAGTGAGATCGTCCGTCACGGCGCCCTCGAGCGGAGGATGGTGAGCCGGTCGGCGTCGCGGTTCCAGCTCCAGTAGCGCAGGACCACGTCGTCGCGCCCGTCGCCGTCGAGGTCGCGGACCAGCGGGAGGCAGAACCGGTGCTCGTCGAGGCTGGGGACCTCGGCCTCCCCCGCCGCGGAGTCGCCGATCCGCCGCCCGGGCAGGCCGCGGAAGGCCCCCAGGGTGGCGTCGCTGGTGCGGTACAGGAGGTCGCGGCGGCCGTCGCCATCGTAGTCGCCGTCGACCGAGGCGATGATCGAGGAGCCCAGGCGCAGCCCCTCCTCGGTGGAGCGGATCAGCAGCGGCACGTCGAGGCCCCGGCGCGAGTCGGGCTCGCTGGGGAAGCTGCCGTCGTCGCGCTGAAAGAACACCAGCATCTCCACCGGCACGCTGCGGGTGACCAGCGCCTTCAGGATGCTCCAGGCGCCCACCTGGTCCATGCGCGGCAGCACCAGGTCATCGCGCCCGTCGCCGTCCACGTCCACGAAGTAGGAGAAGAAGGTGACCCCCTTCACCCGCACCGTGAGGGCGGGGTCGGCGAAGGCCCGGGCCGGGTCGGGGCCGTTCGTGTAGATCCGGGTGGCGCCCTGGCCCACGTGGGTGGAGCTGAGGTCGACCCGCCCGTCGCCGTCGAGGTCGCGCACCAGCAGCGGCATGGTGAAGTCGAGCTCGAGGGGGTTCTCCACGTTGCGCGAGAACTGCCGCTGCCCGGCGATCGTGTAGGTCCCCCGCCGCGTGAGCGGCAGGCCGCCGGCCTGCCCGGCGCCGAACACCGACACCGTGCCCTCGCGGGCCAGGACCAGCTCCTGCGGCCCCGCGCCGTCGAACTGCGCCACGTTGGGGTTGGCGAACCAGTAGGAGGCGAACAGCCGGCTGGAGAGGCGGTCGCTGCCCAGGTGGAGCACCGCCTTGGGCGGCGCCGGCAGCTGGCGAGGGGCGGCGAAGCGGACGCCGCCCTCCCCGTCCGGGCCCAGGTTCTCGAGGAGCGCGAAGCCGTCGCCCTGGGGGAGCACCGCGTCGAGGTCGCCGTCGCCGTCGAGGTCGCGCAGCAGGTCCTTGCGGCGCACCTCCTGCTCGACGGGGCGCGAGAAGAAGGAGTCGACGTCGGTCACCTTCTCGGGGCGGAGACCATACAGCAGGCGGCCCCCCAGCCGGCGCAGCCGGTAGGCGAACAGGCCCTTGCTCTGCACCAGCACCACCTCGGCGGTGCCGTCCCCCTCGAGGTCGCCCACGTCGAACAGCACGGTGCGGGGGTGGAACCGGAACCGCTGGTTGGGCGCCGCCGGCCAGCCGCCGTCGGCCTGCTGGAAGAACACCAGCGCCTCGCGGCCCCGCACCACGAACAGGTCGAGGCGCCCGTCGCCGTCGAGGTCGTGCACCAGGACCTCGGTGATTCGCCCGCCGACCTCGAGGTCGGTGCGGGCGAAGGCGACCTGCGCCGGCGGCCGCGCCGGCGCGGGGGGCGCGGACAGGAGCGTCAGCAAGGCACCCGCGGCGAGGGCGCCGCCGGCGGCCACCCAGCGGATGCGAGGGCGCGGGCGCCTCACCGGGGCACCCCCACCAGGCGCACGGTGCGCGACTCGAGGCCGTCGCCGGCGAAGGGCTCGAGCACCAGCTCATGGGCGCCATCGCCGTCGAGGTCGGTCACCCAGGGAGGCTCGGTGCGCCCCACCGCCAGGCCGAAGGCCCGCTTCTCGTCGAAGCCGACCTGCCCCTTGGTCACGCGGCCCGGCACCACGGTCAAGCCGCCGCTCTCGTTGCGCGACACCCGGTCGCGTACCCCGTCGCCGTCGAGGTCCGCGGCGAACAGGACCGCCTTGTGGCCGCCGCGCCGCTGCAGCACATCGAGGGGCACGTCCACGTCGAGGAC